>JANOOU010000122.1:0-2130 GCA_031421475.1 Gammaproteobacteria bacterium
GACGCAGCCATCGCGGAAAAAGTGCATTTTTAGAGGTGCCCTATAGTTGATACGGCGTGACATACGCGTAATACATCCAGCGTCGCTTTTACATCATGTACGCGAAATATTCTTGCCCCATTTGTGTAGGCCAGCACCGCGGCTGCCAGGCTGGCGGGTAGCCGCTCATGGACCTCAACATTCAGTAATTTTCCAAACATCGATTTGCGCGACAGGCCCACCATAATGGGTTGCTGGATAACCGCCAGTTCATCGAGTTTTTTTAACAGTAATAAATTATGTTGCAGCGATTTACCAAAACCAAATCCCGGATCAATCACAATATTTTCTGTTGCGATACCGGCCTGCACACAATCGCTGACGCGCTGCTGTAAAAAGGTTTTAATCTCAAGCAGCACATTCTCATATTGGGGTTGATGTTGCATACTGCGCGGCTCACCCCGCATATGCATCAGACACACCGCCACCTTGTGCTGTGCGCAGATATCCACTGCGCCCGGTGCCTGCAATGCCAGCACATCATTGACCATGTTTGCACCGGCATGGATTGCAAGAGACATAAGCTCGGGCTTGCTGGTATCCACTGAAATAAACACGGCTGATTGCTGACGTATTTTTTCGATGACGGGAATGACACGGGAAATTTCTTCCGCCAAGGTAACAGGTGTTGCACCCGGCCGGGTTGATTCGCCACCTATGTCAATTATATCGGCACCTTGCGCAATCATCTGCAAGGCATGATCAACGGCGGCCGGGGTGCTAGTAAACTGGCCGCCATCCGCAAACGAATCCGGTGTGGTATTGAGTATACCCATCACCAGCGGGCGATTTTCAGATAAGAATTGTTGCAAGGTCTTCATGTTTATTATTTGCTGTCAGCAGCTTGCTGAAAAACGTAGCGAGAGCAGCCATTTTTTAACGCAGCCATATTTATTAAAGCATGGGCAAGCGCAGTAGTTTTTCAACAAGCTGTTAGGGCAAGGCATTGACATCGACCTGAATTATTTCATCGGGCCTGCTTTCAGATATATCCGATTCCATTATGGGTGCTATCTCTGGCGCTGTTATGTTTTCGGATTCAAAAACCACGGCTTCCGGTGCATCATCAATAAGTATTGTATCGTCCGGTGTTTCATCGATGGGTTCGTCCAGCAGTATTTCGACCGGCTCTTCAGGTTGTTCAGCCACAACCGCTGCGGGTGATGCCACGCTCGCCTGATATTGCCGCACGGGCACCACGCCGGTGATTATGTAATCATCACCCAGGCCCGACATTTGTTGCCGTATCCAGTGCGCACGCGTCATGACATATGCTGAAGGCCGGCTTACATGATATTTATTGGGATTGGGTAATACGGCAGCCAATAGCGCCGTTTCGTTTACCGTTAATTTATCGGGTGTTTTTTTGAAAAATTGTTTACTAGCCGCACCCACGCCAAATACATTGGCATCAAATTGCACAATATTGACATACACTTCCACAATTCTTTGTTTGGTCCAAAAAATCTCTATCAACCCGGTGAAATACACTTCCATGCCTTTACGCAACCAACTGCGCGATGGCCACAAAAATAAATTTTTTGCCACTTGCTGGCTAATGGTGCTGGCGCCTCGAATTTTTTTATGGTCGCGATTATGTGCCATGGCTTTTTCTATGGCTTCCAGATCAAAACCAAAATGCACGGGGAATTTTTGATCCTCAGCCGCCACCACCGCCAGCATCATTTTTGGCGATATGTTTTCACCGGCCACCCATTCATAAAAAACTTTTTCATCAACATCGTTTTGCCATAATTCGTAATGACGTTGCAGCATAAACATGCTGGTGTAAGGATCTAACCAACGCATACTGTAAATGAATACAGCCGGCAACAACAGCATCAGCAAGCTCAGTAGCACGGGTGTTAACCACAACCACTTTAACCAGCGTCGATTAAACATTTTTTCCTGCCATATTCTCTGAATACTGATTTTTCACAACGAATAACAACGCTTTCCTACATAATAAAAAAGCCCCGCCAGAGTGAGTGGCGAGGCCGAATTTTATTTTATTGACACGGATCAATGCAAACTTGCAGGCCCGCCGATGGATCCGTCTTTTTTATCTTCCTGTGTCTTTTCTTCATCCAC
>JANOOU010000123.1:0-5406 GCA_031421475.1 Gammaproteobacteria bacterium
GGGCACAAAAATGTGCCCACCCCGATGCCATTAAGTTAATGAAAAAATTCAAAGCTCCCTCTCCCGCTAGCGGGAGAGGGTTGGGGAGAGGGCGAGATACATTAAGAGCTTAAAACACCCTCTCCCTAACCCTCCCCCTCAAAGGGGGAGGGGAAAATCCTTAACTTAATGGCATTGGTGCCCACTCTACGGTCTACGCGGCGTGTTTTTGTTTTCTGTACAAAAACTCCATGACTTGTGCGCGGTAATGTGCGTACTGCGGATTGTCGGCGAGTTCGAGGCGGTCGCGGGGGCGTGCAAGTTTTACGTCGAGTATTTCACCAATGGTGGCGGCCGGGCCGTTGGTCATCATTACAATTCTGTCGGATAACAAGATGGCTTCGTCCACATCGTGTGTGACCATGATCACCGTGCTGTGGGTGTCGGCTACGATGCGCATGAGTTCGTCCTGCAAATGGGCGCGGGTGAGGGCATCGAGTGCGCCGAAGGGCTCGTCGAGCAATAATAATTTGGGTGCCATGGCGAGGGCGCGTGCAATGCCGACACGTTGTTTCATGCCGCCGGAAATTTCGTTGGGCATTTTGTGTGTGGCGTGCGTGAGGTGAACCAGTTCCAGTGCCTGCTCGGTGCGTAGCTTGAGTTGCGCACGCGATTCTGTTTTGCCAAATACGCGTTCAACGGCCAGATACACATTGTCGAAGCAGCTCATCCATGGCAATAGGGAATGATTTTGAAATACCATGCCGCGATCCGGTCCGGGGCCTTTTATTTCTCTGTCTGCACAGAGCATGACGCCCTGATGGGTTTGCAATAACCCGGCAATTAAATTGAGCAGTGTGGATTTGCCGCACCCGGAGTGACCAATCAGCGTAACGAACTCGCCTTTTTGCACATGCAGGTTGATATTTTGCAGGGCTACAAAACGGCCTTTGCGGGTGTCGAATACCATGTCGACGTTTTCTATTTGTACAAAACTTTTGCTCATGTTATCCCCCGGGATGTTGCAATGTTTTAAATGTATGTTTTTGTAGGTGCCAATTTATTCGCACCAGGCAGCCATTTTGAAACATTTATTCGAATGAATTCGAACCTACAATAATAAATGTTTATGTTATTTCAATAATCAAAACGTTTGGCCAGCAGTAACAGCATTTGTTCGAGTAGCAAGCCGACTATACCTACAACAACAATGGCAATGATTAAATGTTCGACCCTCAGGTTGTTCCATTCATCCCACACCCAGAATCCGATACCGATGCCGCCGGTGAGCATTTCTGCTGCAACAATCACCAGCCATGCCACACCAATGGCAAGACGAATACCGGTGATCGTGTACGGCAATACCGCCGGAAATAAAATTTTTGTAAAAACTTTCAGCGGTGACAGGCCCAGTACGCGCGCCACGTTCATATAGTCTTGTGGTATGCGTGTCACACCGACGCTGGTGTTGATTATCATCGGCCAGATGGACGAAATAAAAATCACCCAGATGGCGGCCGGTTCCGATTTTTGAAATACCAGCAAACCGATGGGCAGCCATGCCAGTGGCGACACCGGGCGCAATAAACTGATAACTGGTGACGTCATTTTGTTTAAAAAATTAAAACTGCCGATCATGAATCCCAGCGGAATGCCGATGAGTGCGGCGGCACCAAAACCTATGGCTACACGTGCCAGCGAGCTGAGTACATTCCAACCTATGCCCTGATCATTCGGGCCGTTTGAGTAAAACGGATCGCTGAACAATACAACGGCTGCATGCCAGGTTGCTATCGGGTTGGGCAGTGAAGGCGTGCCGATAGAAAGTAATGTCCAGATCATCAACATCACCGCCAGGCCCACGGCGGGTGGCATCAGGTTATTCGTAAAAAATAATCGTGCTGCGAGCAGGTGCTCATTAACCGGCGCTACCACTGCCGACGGTTTGCTGGTCGCCGGTGGCGGATTTGTTTTGGGTTCGGTCATGGGTTTTATCTCAATGACTTTGGCTAAAGCGGACATTTTGAATGCTCCTTAAATTTGCTACAGGGCAAGATATGAGATCGGCGTCATTCCCGAATGCATTTGTCGGGAATCTCCGTGAAATATCGCTGAGATCCTCGACAAAAGCATTCGAGGATGACGTATTCGGGAATGACAGATTAAATAGTGTTGCTTGATTTAATCAGATCTTCCCTACGCACGCACTTTGAAACTGGCCGCATATTGCGCCGGATTTTTTCCATCCCAGGTTACGCCATCCATAAACTTGCTGCTGCGCATTGCGTCTTTGGGCACCGATACTTTCAATGCACTGGCAGCCTGTTTGTACAGATCAATCTGGTTAATTTTTTTCGCAACAGCTAAATAATCCGGGTCCGTGGTGAGCAAGCCCCAGCGTTTATGCTGCGTAAGGAACCACATGCCGTCCGATAAATACGGAAAGTTCACTGTGCCGTCGTTGAAAAATTTCATGTAATCCGGGTCTTGCCAAGATTTACCTAACCCATTGTCGTATTTGCCAAGAAAACGGCCTTCAATGACGTCTACAGGTGCATTCACATACGATTTTGATGAAATAATTTCAGCTACTTTGGCGCGGTTAGCGGTGGCGTCAATATGCATCGACGCTTCCAGTACGGCCATGATCAGTGCACGGCAGGTATTGGGATTTTGTTGTGCAAATTCGAGCGTGGTGCCGAGCACTTTTTCCGGATGATCCTTCCAGATTTCCTGGGTGGTGGCAGCGGTAAAACCAATGTTTTCGGAAATGGCGCGTGCATTCCACGGCTCGCCCACGCAATAACCATCCATATTGCCGACTTTCATATTGGCCACCATTTGCGGTGGTGGAATGGTGATGGTTTTAACATCCTTGATTGGGTTAATACCTTGTGCCGCCAGCCAGTAATACAACCACATAGCGTGGGTGCCGGTAGGGAATGTTTGTGCAAAAGTGTATTCACGCGGTTCAGCGACCACGCGTTTTTTCAGTGAAGCGCCGTCGATAACGCCTTTGTCTTTTAATTGATTCGATAAGGTAATTGCCTGGCCATTGTTGTTGAGCGTCATTAATACCGCCATGTCCTTGGCCTGGCCCCCTATGCCCATGGTGACGCCATACATCATGCCGTACAGCACATGTGCGGCATCGATTTCGCCATTGGTAAGTTTGTCGCGCACCGCCGCCCAGCTGGCTTCTTTGGAAACCGTAACATCGAGACCATATTTTTTAAACAAGCCGAGTTCCGATGCCATTACCACACTGGCGCAATCGGTGAGCGGAATAAAGCCAATGGTGAGTTTGGTTTTTTCGGGTTTGTCAGAACCGGCGGCCCAGGCGATGGAGCTGAAACCGCCGGACATCATGGCGATACCGAGACCAGCTGCGCTCTTTTTAATAAAATCGCGGCGTGAGTTTTTGGGTGTAGAGGGTTTGGATTTGTCGTGGCTCATTGGGTATCTCCGTTGTGTAAAAGTTTTTGTTAGTGTTAGAGGGTGTATTGCAAAGCCAGTGCCAAGTTGTTTATGTCGGCTTTTTTAAAGAAAAAAGTCTGTTATTTTGTGTTTAACGGTTTTTTATAGATTGGGTGATACAGAATGGTGCGTACTATTTACGCCATGCATCAAAACCGGGAATACGATGCAGATGGATTTGGTGCAAACTAAAATACGCTGCACCAATCTGTGCCGTTAATTGAGCACCTTCGCCATGGAGATCAGATTACGAGCCACCTCGCCCAGCTTGCTGCCCGAATCCATGGCCATGTAACGTATGGCATTGACGGCTTCTATTTCATTCATATTATAGGAATGCATTAACAGCCCTTTGGCACGATCAATATCAGAACGATCGTTTACGCGACATTCCAGTGCGGCAATTTTTTCTTGCAATTCAACGATGGTTTTATGCATGCCTTGGGTTAATTCGAAACGAATACACGCTACTTCTATAAAACTCTGAATGCGGTCCGCTGATAAACGCCCGGTAATGCAGGTGTCGGCACCGGCCAGCATGATTTCACGTGTGATACTGGTATCTGCGGTATTGGCTATCACAATCACCGGGCATACCGGATGCTGGCTCAGGATTTTCAGGCGCTGCGTTATATCTACATACGGTTTATTACCGATGATCACCAGCATATCGGGCGGTTGCTGCTGGGTGGTATCGACCCAAAGCGCGTGTAACGGAAATGTTTGATTTACGGTAAAACCGGCATCGAGTAACAACAGGGCGGTGGCGTTTTGTTGTGCGTGATCTTCATATATCAGTGTGATGTTCATAAATAAATTCCGAATACGATAAGATCTATTCAGCAAAGGCCATGCCAGCAACAACAGAAAAGAAATGTACTGATTACAGCGAAATCCGAATCATAAGAGTGCGTCACCATGCAGCAGGTGAGCAAATAATGTGCACCGATGAGGACGGAAGCGGTATCCTTATCCATCTATTAACCCGCATTTTGTTCTGGAATCATCATGTCTAAAAAAATTGCCCAGCTCTGGCTGGAAGAATCGGCACGTAGCGCCAATGCGCTGGATCTAAAAGCGCATATGAATTTAATTTCGAAGCGTGTAGCCCTTACCGGTGTGCCCGGTTTCGATACTATTGCGTATACTGGCTGGCATGCGCAATGTGAATATGAATTTAGCAATAAACAATTAAAACGCGTGGCATATCAGGGTTTTAAATTAATGGTTGAAACTGAATCGCGGGTGATGTTTAAAACCCATGAAACAGTTGAAGGTGTGGACGGCACCGTCAACGCACAGGGTATTGAGGTGTTGCTGGAAAAAGAAGCGGACGGTGTTTGGCGTTTGATTCAGGAGCGGGTGTTGCCTGCTGAAGAAACGGCGCATGATAAATTGATTGAAGGAAGTGCTGATTAAGTCAAAAAATGATGAATGTAGGGCGCCAAAACTCAACTTTGGGCGCAGCGCATCCGCCGATAACTCTGGTGGATGCGTGTTCTTGTAACCATAATTTGTCCGGAACGGACAAATTATGGTTATGTATGTAAGCTAAATTGTTCGGCTGCAAACAATCAAAAGCCGTACTCGACTACCTTGTGTAATATTCAGTTGTCACCCTTTAACAGTCATTTTTAGCATCCTGTTTAACGATCAATCTAGATCGAAAGCGGACATGTTTACAAACAGACAAAAAGGGTTTCAATGTTGCGGCAGAGATTGATCCAAAAGATTCATTTTGTAGGTTGGGCTGAGTGCAACGAAGCCCAACAATAAATTAACAATCAATAAAGATGTTGGGCTTGGCAGCCCAACCTACCGCGCTTTCTATGAAGCAATACCAGGTGGCCGATTCCAATCATAAGCCGCCGCTCGCCGCTTACAATTAATTTCGGGCACAAACATCCAGCGACAGTTTCTCTAACCACAATACGTCAAAAAAGCGGACAC
>JANOOU010000124.1:0-3179 GCA_031421475.1 Gammaproteobacteria bacterium
ATAATGCGGGCCGCGCCAACAAGCCTGGCTCTCGTACAGTTCAAAACAAAATCCGTGATTGACGCAAAACGGAACGACAGCACTTTAGCGTGCATAACATACTACCGGAACACTTGAAATGGATACACACCCATACCGGCAAGTTAAAAATACGTCATCGTCCCGGCAGGGATTGTCGGGACCCAGAATCCATGGAAGGTGAGCGGCGTCACGTCCCTGTGATCTGGATTCCGGCAATCCCTGCCGGAATGACGCTGGATTTAACAATTCATTATTTTGTTTGAATGGTATTCTTTTCATCTGACTTATTAGTAACAAAAAAATTATCAGTTGAATCCCTTTAAATACATATACTTTATTTTGCTGTTAATGGGTTTTTTTGCGCATGATGCATGCGCTAATACTGCGCTTGAAATTAAACCGGTGGAAATAGCGGTTTTCAATGACGCCCGTGTGTTTGCCATGGATAAAAGTGGAAAGTACCAAATTGGTCAGGTGGGCGGCAAGTGGTCGGAAGTTAACGATATTAGAAATCTGGGTTTGAGTTTACTTGACGTTTTTGTTGCAACAAAAGAAGGAATGTTTCTAATAGGTTCTGAAAGTCGTCTCGATTCTGACAAAAGTACTTATTATACGACGTTGATTGTGCTTATCGATTCGGGTAACAAAAACATTAAACAATGGCGACATGAAGCTAATTTTTTTGAAGCGATACAATAACAATATTTTATTATCTTCTTTTGATGGAATTTACACTTTAAGTGCTTCGGGCGAGTTAAAGCGCATCAAGATTAATGAAGCGAGGGTAATTTGGTTGCCTTTGTATGATGATGTGGGTGGCTTGATTTTATGTCGGCCACGCAGCCTGGCCAAGATTTTTATGTTGGCGAGTGTTTCAACTTGCGTTAAAGAAGGTGGCTGGACGTTTTTGGGTTCATGGTATGCATCGAGGGAGGGTTATACAACAGAGCCGGTTATCTGCGGTTCCTGGATTGTTGAGCCTGTGCAACTGAAATACAAAAAACCCATGACTGAGATTGTTGTTAGAGACTTAAAATCAGGTGCTATTATTACAACGCAGAAAATACCCGATGCGAATCATATGTTTTGTATCAACAATTCTAAGATCCTGACTGATTCGGGTATGCAGTCATATACCTTGCCGGATATGAAAGTCAGTGAAAAATATCCATGCCACAAAAATGAACCGATTGTTTCGGTAAAGACATATAACAATCAATCCATCTGTTTGACATCGGGTGGTTACCTGGGTGTACTAAAAAAGAGGACCAATCAGTAGGAGAAAGGCATGAGATATGGCCTGACTCAATGGCAGTAAGTTAAGAATGAGGTGTGACAAACTCGCCAGGAGCGATTTTGAATGTCAACCCCAACGGGGTAAGGCATAGGATGTGCCGAATAATTTATTCGCACAAAGGTGCCATTAAACAGACCATTGTCCGCATACATTCGGACCTACAAAAGCACTCAGCGGCCTTAACTTACTGGTATTGGCGTCAGATGTGGGTGCCAAAACTCAACTTTGGGTGCCGCGCATCCGTCTTCGCAATCGGCGGAAGCGTGCACTTATCTGACCTACGTGATGATTTATTTCTATAGTGGCAGTGTTTTAAGGACAAGTTTGCATTCGTTGAGCGTGGTGAAAATAGAGCAATAAGCTTGACCATACGCCATCGTTATTCAAAATTAATCTTCAGATAAAACAAGTACCAAGAAGGCCTTCAGGACATGTTGCTTAGTCGCGTGGATGACATCTGGCTACGGAGAAATGAAGGGCTCGTGTCGATAATATAAATTAAACTTATGGAAACCATAGCATTATTGATTTGCATAGCCATCCCGCTTACGAAAAAATCACGTCCGTATTTTTGAGCTGCTGAGGAGACCCGAGCACATGATAATAACTAACAACCCCTTCGCCGAACTTGCCACCGTCATCACACCAACTGCCATGCAGGCATATGTCGTGCTGATGTTCATTCTGGTGGTGGTCGGGACGATTCTCGACATGCTTCACAAGAAAAGTGCCCAGTACTTTTTTGAGAATGCCAAGAAAGCAAAAAAGAACGCGAAGCGCACGCTGAGTACGGGTGAAAAAAGCGCGTTGGCCTTGAAGACCGTCGCCAAAGAGGTACTGACTTCTGGTGAATTCGCCAGTATTAAGCGCCGCATTTCGCACCTCTTCACCATGTACGGCTTCGTCATTTTTGTCGTTACCACGGCGATACTGATTTTTGCCTATCCGACCCTGAATGAAACGGCACCGACGATTGTGCCGCTGCTTTGGCACTTGGGCGCGGCGATGTTGTGCTTGGGGGGTTACTGGTTCTGGTTCAGCATCCGCGTTGACGTCGCTTCCGAGGGCGTTAAGTGGTATCAGCTGAACGGACGTGGCGACCTTTTCATCATCGGCCTGCTTGGCATGGCCACCTTCGCGCTGCTTTGGTCTTTCACCACGGGATCCGGCACGCTGAACATGCTGTTCTTCGTATTGTTCATCGCCTTCAGCACCCTGCTCTTCAGTTCGGTGTATTGGTCCAAGTTTGCGCACATGTTCTTCAAGCCTGCCGCCGCTTTCCAGAAGCGCGTTATCAAGGCGGATGGTTCGAGAGAAAACATGCCAGAGACTTACGATCTGACGGATCCTGAAGTGCAGGCGAAGTTTCCAGATATCCCAACCTACATGGGCGCCAAGCCGCCCAACATGGGACTGGGCATCAAGCGTGAAGCGCCCAACCATTATTGACAGCCCGATCAACCAATAGAATTAATAAGAGGAATACCATGCCTACCTTTGTGTACATGACACGTTGCGATGGCTGCGGACACTGTGTTGACATTTGTCCGTCAGACATCATGCATATCGATAAAGTCACGCGCCGCGCTTACAACATCGAGCCGAATATGTGCTGGGAATGCTATTCGTGCGTCAAGGCCTGTCCGCATAACGCGATTGACGTGCGCGGTTATGCCGACTTCGCCCCTCTGGGCCACTCGGTACGCGTTAAACGCGACGAGGAAAAAGGCGTCATTGCCTGGCGTATCAAATTCCGCAACGGCGAAAACGACATGGAGCTGTTGGCGCCGATCACGACCAAGCCCTGGGGTAAGCACATTCCGCAACTCTCTGATGTGCCTGCGCCTAGCAAAACGATGCG
>JANOOU010000125.1:0-3098 GCA_031421475.1 Gammaproteobacteria bacterium
TACGCCGCCCATGGATGGCGGCGGTAGAGCAATGCAGGACGATTCCATGGATGGAATCGGTAGAGTCGCGTCAGGAACGAAGACCGAGCAATTGCCGAGAGCAACGCAGGAGCGGTTGCCGAGGCGCGGCGAAGTCTTTTCGTTTTTGGTGAAATATCCAGGCTAAGTTTGCTCACCGGGCATAGTAGCCAGTAAATCTTTAGACGTCTTGAAATACGCACCGCGCCCAAACAGCAACTGCCAACGATTGCCACCAATTTGTCGCCACAACACGGCCGAGCGTATGCCCGCCAGTAACAATGCGCGAATTTTAGCGGCATTGGCGGGTTGCGAAAGGTAACTCGGTTCACCCTGTACAATAATGCGCGGCATCATGGTGCTGATGGTTTCCTGATATAAGGCCCCCATGCTGGCCAACACATTTTCGTGCATCAGGCTGAAATAATTCATTTGCCCTTGTATACGCTGCAACTCATTTGCAATTTTTTTTAACATGTCTTGATTGCGCGATAATTTCTTTTCCAAATGCAATAAAGAAATAACATAACGTGTAATTTCAAGATCTTGTTGACTGGTATCACCGGACATTTGTTTATGCAGGGTTCGCAGGCCGGTGGTGATACCCGCTACACTGCCGTACACATCAATAACATTTTTACTGTCGATTTTAAATAAGGTTTCCAGGCTGGTTTCCATGGCGGCGCCAGATATTTTTCCGTCACGCGCCAATTGTTGAACCAACCGGGCACTTTGCATGACACCGGCCAGTGCCAGGGTTTGTTCCTGTTTATTATAAGTTGTCATGTTAAATGTTCGATATGGTGTCTATAACGCCACCACCCAAACAAATATCATTCTGATAAAAAACGATGGATTGTCCGGGTGTAACGGCGCGTTGCGGTTGATTGAATATAACAGTGCACATATTGTTGTCGATTTGAATTATTTTACAGTCCTGATCCATTTGACGATAACGCACCTTGGCTTTGCATGTAAATGGGGCTTGCGGAGCGAGTGGGCTGACCCAGTGTAATTGGCTGGCTTGTAATTGATTGTGAAATAAACGTGGATTATTTTCACCCTGGCCAACAATCAGCCGGTTGTTTAACAGGTCTTTTTCCAGCGTGTACCAGGCTTGTTCAGGTGAATCTTTTACGCCACCTATACCCAATCCTTTGCGTTGTCCCAGTGTGTAGTACATCAGGCCATGGTGCTGGCCAATGACACGATTATTTTCATCAATAATGTCGCCCGGTTGTGCCGGTAAATATTGTTGTAAAAAATCACGAAACTTGCGTTCCCCAATAAAACAAATACCGGTGCTGTCTTTTTTATTGTGCGTGATCAAGCCAGCTCGTTGGGCTGTGTGCCGTAATTCAGGTTTATGCATAGTGCCCACCGGAAACAGGCTGTGACGTAATTGCTGCTGGCCTAGCGTGTATAAAAAATAACTTTGATCCTTGTCGGCATCGCATCCTTTTAATAAAAAATATTCGCTATCATTTTCAGTAACCCGCGCGTAATGGCCGGTTGCGATGGCGGCGGCACCGATACTTAGTGCGTAATCCAGAAATGCCTTGAACTTTATTTCCTTGTTGCAAAGTATGTCAGGATTGGGTGTGCGACCCGCACGGTATTCATTGAGAAAATGCTGGAACACCCGGTCCCAATATTGATCGGAAAAATTCACGCTGTGTAAAATAATACCGAGGCGATCGCACACCTGTTGTGCGTCGGCTAAATCAATGGCGGCGGCGCAATACTCTTTGTCGTCATCCTGTTCCCAGTTCTTCATGAACAGGCCTTCGACTGGATAGCCCTGTTGCAGTAATTGCAGCGCAGCAACCGACGAGTCAACACCGCCTGACATACCGACAATAATTTTTTGCATGTGCATATTACAAATTGATCAGTAACTCAAGCGGGTAGCGCTGGCCCGCCAGGTAATCGTCGATGCAACGCATGACCATGGGGCTGCGTAACTTATTGGATTGCGCCAATAATTCTTCGCGTGTCATCCATACTGCGCGAATAATATCGTCATCCAGTTTTTGTTGCGTGTCATGGTTGGAACAACTGCCGCAAAAGGCCACGCGTAAATAAGTGCGTTGTGAAGTATCCAGTTGCCACAAATAAATACCGGTGATAGCCTGCGGCACAAAGCTCCAGGCGGTTTCTTCACGGGTTTCGCGGATAACAGCCGTGTGGAGTGATTCGTTTGGATCGAGATGACCAGCCGGCTGATTGAATACAATCCGACCGTCGATTTCTTCTTCAACCATTAAAAATTGTCCATCGCGCTCAATAACAGCAGCAACCGTTGCATGCGGTTTCCAGGTCATGGCCGTCTCGTTAATTTTTTACGTTTCTGTTTAATGTAATTTACAATATGTAAACGCCACAGCAGTTGTACCGTGACATAACCCAGTACGGCGCCACCAATACTCATTATCAATAAACCCAATACAAAGGGTTTCCAGATGTGCAGCATTTCGGCTTTAAACCATTCCATATTCAGTTCAATATGAAACTCGCCGTGAGGCAGTCCCAGCGTCCAGGCACCGACTTTGTAGGCAAAAAACAACATGGGAGCCGTGGTGAGTGGATTGGTTATCCACACCAGCATCACAGAAATCGGTAAATTGGCACGTATAAAAATCGCCACGGCGGCTGCATAAAGCATCTGAAATGGCAGCGGCACCCACATGAAAAACAGGCCGTTGGCAAAGGCCAATGCCACCGAGCGGCGATTGAGGTGCCACAAATTCGGGTCGTGCAGCAGCTTGCCAAACATTTGCAGCGACTTGTGTTCGCGTATGGTGTGTGGATCGGGTAAGTATTTACGTAGGAATTTCTTGGGCATGTAACGCGTAATTTTTTAAATTAACGAATCGAGATCGGCATTATCGCTGGTATCGGTGTAGCAGATAAAGAACTCTTTGACCAGTTGCTATTAAAATCCGTGACATCTTGAGGTTGTTTACCTGAAAATACCAACGGCATCTGAGCCAACTCAGTGGATGGCGATTTAACAAGCTACTAAAGGGCACCTCTAAAAATAGTAATTTTTTCGTGAGGGCAAGGAAGCACCGCGCGGA
>JANOOU010000126.1:0-2458 GCA_031421475.1 Gammaproteobacteria bacterium
CATTCATTCCTTATGCTCAAAATCTCATCAAGTCCGTTTACGGCTTCTGCAAGACTTAATGGATTGAACAGGTACGCGGAATCTTGCTCGTAATGCACCGGCAAGAATTCCCCGTCATGCGTGAGCAAATTTTTTAGTACGTCATAGGCTTTTTGAGATAAAAAAACCGCCCATTATGCTCTGAAATATCCGGGATCAAATTGCCCGATAATGCTGAACCATCATCGGCAAAATTCACGTTCAATGTTTGCCAAAGATAGGAATAAGATTTTGCCTCGAAATTCACATCGAACTGGTTTTCTATATTATCTCCAAACACCTCACGGCTTTGGCTTCTGTCAAAACCTAATGTGCGGTAGTGATTGGTGTTGGCATATATGGAATACAGACTCATGATTACAGCCCCATTTCCGTCAGAATATGTTTGGGTAAGCGACCATGTAAAACATGCGTCCGATTACGCTGCGCTAATCGGACCTACGACACCTGCTTTAATTCTCCAGGTAGAATAAAGACAGTATTTGCAATTATTATCTACACCCGGCTTCGGCATGCAATTTTAGTCCCAGTGCACTGACAACTTTCAGAATGGTATCAAAGCTGGGGCTGCGTTCACCTGAAAGGGCTTTATAAAGACTTTCACGCGATAACCAGCGTCGTGTGCAACTTGCGTCATGCCTTTTGCGCGCGCAATGTCGCCGAGTGCTTTGGCAATGAACGCGGCATCGCCGTCGGCTTCTTCAAAACAAGCTTCGAGATAGGCCGCCATTTCTTTTGGTGTTCTGAGATGTTCTGCAACGTCATAACGAGTGGTAGCTGTTTTGGCCATAGTGATTACTCCGAAAGATTACGTGCAAGGCGTAAGGCTGTTTTTATATCTTTGGACTGGGTGCTTTTGTCGCCACCCGCCAAAAGAATAAAATGCACGTCGATAGTTGGGCATGTCCCTGTCCTGTGTTGTTATTTCTCAGAAATAATACACTCTGCTGTTATAGAGTACATGCGTCCGATTACGCTGCGCGTGCGGACCTACGATATCTAGCCAGGAACGATCCTGAATTCAATTCTTGATCTATTAATTGCATTGATTTTCCCGTGTTTTTAAATGTGAAAAATAACTCTTTATCTCTTTGCTAACAACAGCCGGAGAGGAGATGATGAAAACGTTATTATCACAACGTAAGGCAGTGTAACCAATAAAAACTTTAGTGCCCTTCAGGTTTCGGTTAGTTGATTGTAGAATTGCTTTGAAGCTGGCTTCGCTAGCATGGTTGTTTTTATAACTTATTTGTAAAAAACCTAACTCAAAGCCGCCTTCTTTGTCAGTGAGTTCAGCTAGGTTAATCAGACGTGATTGAATTGCTGTAACATCATTTACAACGGATCTGCCAAATGTCTTTTCCAGATAGCTGTAATCTTCCGCTGTTTTAGAATAAAACTGAGTCAGCTTGTAATCGCCCCAGTTAGCAGACATCTGCTGTCTGGCATCATCAATAAATGTGTTAAGAATAGAATTATCCTGAGCCTGGCATGCCGTCGCGAGGCTGAGGACAACACAGCCAAGTAAAGAACTTACTCTATTTAATTTCATAGGTATTAATCAATTGTTAGTAAATTTGCAGTATGGGCCTAGCGGCTGCCAGATAGGTAATGCTGATATTTCTGGCTTTACCAATTTGAATTAATTTTAAATCTCGGGTACTTGCCGTTGCACCTGATAATTCGATGATGAAGACAACATCATACAAACCGAAGATTTACATCTACCAACACACCATCACACACCCGACGCAACAATAATTGCTGCACCAACCGTCACTGAAACCGCACAACTACTCAAACTTGAGGAACAAGAACGGCAAAGTATTATGCGAGCGCTGGAACAAAGCCGCTGGAATCGTACCGCCGCCTAACGGCTCGGCATCACCTTGCGGCAATTGCGTTATCGCTTAAGCAAACTGGGGATTGAATAATCGACGGATGTGCCAAATGCTTCAATACACCCGTCATCGCAACCGCTTATAACTGTTTTTCCAAAGTGAGGATCAACGCGACATATTCAGGGTTGCGCCATTTTATTGCGCTGGACGCAAATAAACAGGGGTTTAAATCTGTAACATCAGTGCGTGTTGCCGTTACATAACTGGAAAAAGCAGCGCCTCTAGGGCACCTCCGGAAATTAATAATTCTTACAAAGCTCTAGAAAATCCGTTCGGGTTGAGCCCTTCGACTTCGCTCAGGACAGGCTTGTCGAAGCCTACTGCATGGCCCTTCGACAAGCTCAGGGCGAACGGTGGTATTGAATTTATTGTAAAAAACTTAATTTCCAGAGGTGCCTTCTATTTATTCCACCGTAACCGATTTCGCCAGATTCCTCGGCTGATCCACGTCAGTGCCTTTGCGTACAGCCACGTGATAGGCCAAAAGCTGCAACGGTATTGAATAGAGTATGGGTGCC
>JANOOU010000127.1:0-1527 GCA_031421475.1 Gammaproteobacteria bacterium
CCAGCGACCCTTACGCAGATTATAAAATACCGGATGACTTGATGTGGTAAAAATACAACATCCACCCTGATGCGCTTCGTCCCTCCGCATATTCTACAGCCCTAATTTTCACCCACCCTGCCGCGCAACGACTTGGTACGCCCACGCCGGGTTTTAGTATCGGTCCGTTGGGTCTTGGCACTGCGTGATGGCTTGGTCGCGCGACGGGTTTTTTGCACGGCTGTTGCCAGCTCCAGTAATTCATGCAGGCGATCAACCGCTTCGGTCCGATTTTTTTCCAGGCTGCGGTATTGTTGTGATTTGATCACAATTACACCCTCGCTGTTAATGCGTTGATCGCTGTAGGCCAGTACACGCTGTTTGTTACTATCTGACAATGACGAAGCGCGGATATCAAATCGCAAATGCACGGCGTTGGATACTTTGTTAACATTTTGCCCGCCACTACCCTGGGCGCGAATGGCGCTGAATTCGATTTCATTTTCGGGAATTATGATCTGTTGTTTCATTATCTAATCTCTTACATCTTGGCACTCAGGGCATTGATTTCTTCATCACTTAATTTTCGCCACTGGCCTTTTTGCAGATCACCCAATTGCACACTACCCATGGCAACACGAATCAGCCGCAATACCTCAATCTCAAATCCGCTCAACAAACGACGTATCTGCCGGTTTTTGCCTTCGTTTAACACAATTTCAAGCCAGGCATTTTTTCGCCCGTAACGTAATAACGTAACCGATTTTGCAGACAGCATGTCGCCGGCCATATTGACACCCTGCACCATTTTTAACAGCGTGTTTTCATCAGGAATAGTATTGATTTGTACGTGATAGGTTTTGTCCGGCCCGGTGTCCGGATCGGTAATACTTGCCGCCCATTGCGGATCGTTGCTGAACAATAACAAGCCTTCACTGGCTTTATCAAGACGGCCAACAGGTGCTATCCATGGCAGTTCAACATCTTTAAAACAGCTATACACCGTGTCACGGCTTTGTTCATCATCAACGGTGGTAATCAGGCCGCGCGGTTTATTCAGCATAATGATCACGCGCTCGGCCGCTACCACTTTTTCACCGGCAACGGCCACCACATCCGCACCCATGCGCACCGGAAATTCCGGATTACACTCAACGCGACCGTTTACACTGACTCGTCCTTCACGTATCCACATTGCAGCCTGGGTGCGCGACGCCAGGCCTTGCTTCGATATAACGCGTGCCAGACCGTGTCGGGGTGTTGAGGTGGGTTTCATGGTTTGTATTTAACAGATCGCAGATGAAAAGCTGGAGTCCGCACATGGCGCCGCTCCTCGGCAACTGCTCCCTGCGTTGCTCTACCTCCTGCTTCCATGCAGTCGTGCGCTCGCGGCATTCGCACTTCCTTGCGCATCACGCAAATGAACGCAAATAAAAACAAAGAGAATATTTTTATATTATTAGCGTTCATTTGCGTTTTCTTTTTCTTTTTCTTTTTCTTTAATAAGCTCGCGCAACACCATGGTGGCATAACTGCCCGACGTTAATG
>JANOOU010000128.1:0-7336 GCA_031421475.1 Gammaproteobacteria bacterium
TCCGCGCGGTGCTTCCTTGCCCTCACGAAAAAACTACTATTTTTAGAGGTGCCCTTAAGATGCTCTATCGAATAAACACAAAAATGAATCCTGCATATTTTTAATACGAACCATGATTGAACAACCTGAAGCCGCACCCAAAGTATCGACCATGTTGCTACGTGCCGCCTTGGTACAGGGTGTTGCGATGATATTGGCAGCGGGTGTTGCGTGGAGTCTGAATTTTTCGCTGGGCGTATGGATTATTCTGGCCTCCATACTCGCCGGCATGCTGAGCTATCAATCTGAATTACCGCGCTGGTGGCTCATCATTCAAATATTATTTTTGCCGGCAATGGCTATGGTCTATAACCTGGCATTGCCACCGTGGATTTTTTTGATTGGTTTTGTCATTTTGTTTGCCATATATGGCAGTGTCTTCTTCAGTCGTGTGCCCTTGTACCTTTCCGGCAGATCTGCTTTTGAAGCGTTGGAAAAACGGATGCCGACCGAAAAGAATTTTTATTTCCTGGATCTAGGATCGGGCACCGGCAGTGTGTTGCACTATCTTGATCAACGATTTTCTTTTGGAATGTTTCACGGTGTTGAAACCGCGCCGTTGCCCTTTATTATTTCATGGCTGCGCTCAAAAATAGCCAAAACGCAATTCAAGGTCATGTATAAAAATATGTGGCAGGTTGATTTGTCACGTTACGACATCGTGTATGCCTTTCTGTCACCACAACCCATGCCAGATCTCTGGCAAAAAGTGCAACGCGAAATGCAGCCGGATTCTATTTTTATAAGCAACAGTTTTATGGTGCCCGGTGTTGAGCCGGATGAAGTCATTGAACTGGGTGAAGGCCGTGCCACAGCCTTGTATATCTGGCGCATCAAAGATAAAAATCAGGAGGCGGCATGAGCGAAAACCGGCCGCTGGCCTACTGGCTTGAAAAACTTACTACCGATACTTTTCCGATTTTGCGTCGCAGCCGTGAACAATTGCTCATCCTGGAACGTGATATCAATAATGTGACGGACGATGCGATTGCCAAACAGGTGTATCACGATCCATTCTTAATGACGAACTTATTACGGCGTGTTGCAAAACTGCCGCGACGCGGATTAGCCGGAGAAGTCACCACTATTAATCGTGCTGTCAAGATGGTAGGTATGCAGCCATTTTTTCTCTGGGCAAAAAACTTACCTGTGCTGGAAGATACGCTACGTGGCAAAACACCGGTATTACAGCGACTGTTGTCCGTGTTGTTATGCAGTTATCATGCGGCGCACCAGGCCTGGCAATGGGCGTTGTTGCGTAAAGATGTAAATGCCGATGAAATTTTTGTTGCGACATTATTACAAAGTCGGATTGCCTGGGCCGGTTGGTTGTTAGTCCCCGGTGAAATGCTGGTGATCGAACAACAGATGCGGCGCGAACGGCTGGATTTTGCAACAGCTTTTGCGCGACACACCGATTATTTGTATGGCGATATTCAGACTGCATTGGCCAGAAAATGGATCTTACCGGATTTATACAGTGATATTTTGCATGGGCACCATGCTACGCGTGGGCAGGGTTCTGTTTTGGCTTTAAAGTTAAGCGAGGCGGTGCAGCGCGGATGGTGGCAACCGCAGGTTGCGGAAATAATTAATCAAATTGCGGAGTGGTTGCATCAACCTGTTGACGAACTCACGATAAAAATTCATCAATACAGCGTGCAAGCGGCACGGCAATCTGAAAACTGGTATGGCATGGCAACACCTTCTGCAGCCTGGTTACCGATGCTGCCAGGAGAATGGCCCGATGATCCATTGCAAGCGCTGTTATCGGCTGCCAGCAACACAACTCAAGATTTAGCTCCAGTAACGAAACCGGCTGTTGAAAAAACAAAATCACAACCACCCATTATTCCGGCAGTTGCTTCAGTCGATATTAACTCGGCACCCGAGAACATCTCCGTCACAACACCGGCAGTTGTGCCCCGGCCTGACTTAGCGGCTGCAAACAATATGAAGACGATGCAAGTGGGTGCAGATACCGGTAATGTGCATATTTTACATCCTGAAGTGGTAACGAAAATAATTGCTGACATCAAGTCGCATATGGATGGCAGTTATGATATTGGCCAGTTGATAACACGCATACTCACCGCCATGCACGATGGTTTTGCGATGGATAGAGTGGTGTTTGCGTTGGTGAATCCTGATAAAAGTGTCAAAGCACGTCTTAGCCGTGGTGTTGATGAAGGCTCTGCCATGCAACGCTTGAATTTCAGCATGGTGGAAAAACATTTGTTCGCTCAGCTGATGAATAAAATGCAGGCTGTATGGTTTTGCCCGGCTTCACAAAAAAAGCTGTCACCCCTTTTATTGCCCAAAATTCGTGCCCAGATTGGCCGTGGAGAATTCATGGCTATGTCGATTCATGTGCATAATAAACCTTTGGGATTTATGTATGCCGATTATGGCGATAAAGGACACATGGATGAGAATATCTACAATGGATTTAAACAATTATGTACGCTGGCGGCGGATGGCATGGGACATTTGTCGAAAAAAAACTGAATATTAATGTCCATTATACCGGTGAGCGATTACAGGGATGCCAGATGGTAGAGTGACACGGGAAGATAAAATAGAGGCCTGTATCCGGTATTTAAATCACGTTTCAAAAACCGTATTTTATTTAATATTGAGTTCTATGACGAGCCGTTCATGGCCCGACAAAAGCGTTCTGGGATGACAGATAAAATCGGTATTGTTCGACTTAATCAGCCGTTAATTAGGATAATATTTATCAGGAAATATTCTGTTTATATTGCGAAAAAGGCGCTGGCTAAATAAGAGACTGGTGTCCTGCGTCGCGATACCGTAGACTCCGTGACAGCTTCACTATTGCTATTAAGTTACGCCACTCTTAGTATCAGGCCAACAGCGTGTTGCAGAAATTTAATAAACCCAGATAACGTGACTCACTACATTCCGCCATAAAATTTCAGGAGATATTTTCGATGAAACACTTTTCAATACTTATTTTAATGAGTGTGTTATTTCTGACCGCTTGCGACAAGGAAGCTGCAAACGAAACACCTGTTGCAGTCAATCCAGTGAACCCCTCAATCATTTCGGCTCCACCAGCGGCTCCACCAGAGGCAGCAGAGTCTTCACCGGAGGCGATTGATCTTGCCAATAAACAAGCGTTACTCGATTACGCAACGATGGAAGACCGTTACATCAATGACTCCATCGCTAAGTGGGCAGCCTCTGCCAAGGCAAGTTCCACCTACGGTGTAACACAAGAAAAATCGCCTGCTGCATCGTCTGGTTATGGGCCCGAGAAGGCTGCCGGTGCGATTGATGGCAACACCTGGTGTAACAACAGTACAGACCTCGGTTTTGATTGGCTTGAACTGGGTTATGACAAACCGGTTAATGCAACGGAAGTACGCATTGTTTTCAAACCAAATTCTGGCGCTGAAGCCGTTACTAAAATGGAGTTGATCGACACCGACGGAAAATTATACACAGTGTGGTCTGGCATCAGTGATGTGAAATCTGATGCACGGGGTTCCCGCACCTGGTTCGTGCGCACGTTTGCAGCAACACCTTATAAAGTAAAGGCGGTAAAAATCACTCTCGCAAACAATTTGTATCCTGGTTACAAAGAAATTGATGCGGTGCAATTGGTTGGCGAATAGTGTGTTACAGAATTAAACCTTGAATAGCCATTAATCGATTCGGTTTCATTCGGCGGATTACGCTTTACTGTTTCGTCCAACGCAGGTTGTTTTTTTCAATTTTTTGGGAGAATAAAATGTTCAAAGTATTCACGGTGTGTTGCTCCATGTTCGTAATCGTGTTTCCGTGTGTCGCGTTGGGTGATGACAACATTGCAGCGCAGATGGCACAAATGGCCGAGTCGAGCATGCGTGATTCGTGTAACGACACCGCTTTCTTGAGCTGTGTGGGCGCCAAAGTTCCCGCGTGTAAAACCACAGTAAACACAGCGATAGAGCAGTGCCGCTTCAAATTTCCGAAAAAAATATCCCCGAGCAATACGCAAAGCTACTCGGACACGGTGCTGGGAGAATGGTCGATTTGTGTAACAGAAAAAATACAAACGGCGCTCAAAATTAGCGATGAGTTGATGACGAAGTGCGATGCTCAGTCAAGCGATAATGATGGCGAGTCGCAAGCACAGATACCCGATATGTCGCCAGAGCAATATAAAGCAGAGCTGGAGAAAGTCGGAAAGCAAATGCTGGCTGCATCGCAGTCACACGCGCAATCGGTTGGCACCTCGGATGTTACCCTGCCCATTTATAAAAATTTGTCTGTGGTCTCGCGTATGGACGGGCCACAGGTGGCGCAGCTCTTAGGTACGCAAACAGCACTTCCGGTGGTGGGTTTTGTATCACCCGACTCGCTCGATACGGTAACGCGATTTTATAAAAACAATCTGAAAGGATTTCGCCAGCACAAATTCGCCAACGGCGTCGTGTTTGTGGAGGGCGACGTGGCTCCAACGGGCGATAATGATCTGGGCTTCTTGGTAAAGTTGGCAGCGTATCCATACGTCATGATCACGCCTGTCGAAGCCGACAATAAGGTTCTGGCCGGATCCAAAAGCACAATCGCCATTAGCTTCAAAAAATAAAAGCGGATGCATTGTTGGGATCGCGTAGGTTCGCACGCGTAGTGTAACTGGACGTAGTGTAGGCTAAGGTATTACCATATAAAAACAGTAATACTGGAGACGAACCATGGCAACCAGCCTGACGAGCAAGGGGCAAGTCACGATCCCTAAACACATACGCGATACGATGCAACTAGAGTCAGGTTGCGAAATTGAATTTCAGGTCAATGATCAAGGTGAGATCGTGCTACACAAAGTTGAACCGGCTGCGCGGCGCACACGAAAAAAAGACCGCTTCGAAGCCGTGCGTGGCAAAGCCGATATCAAGTGGCAAACCCATGAGCTTATGGCGCTGTTGCGCGGTGAAGATTGATGCTGCTGGTTGACACCAATGTTATCGTGGATGTGCTTGAAAATGACCCGCAATGGGCAGAATGGTCGCTGGCACAACTTCGTTCCCAATCAAAAATTCAAAAATTGGTTATTAATCCGGTTATCTATGCGGAACTGTCACTCGCATTCTCAACGGTTGAGGCATTGAACCACACGGTTGCAGCAATGGAGCTGGTGCTGGAAGAGATTCCCCGTGCAGCCTTGTTTCTGGCTGGCAAAGCATTCGTGCGTTACCGGCGAGAAGGTGGCACCAAGTCCAATGTGCTTGCCGATTTTTTTATTGGTGCGCACGCAGCCGTAACAAATTATCCAGTATTAACGCGCGACACACGCCGCTACCGGACGTATTTTCCGACTGTAAAAATCATTGCGCCGTGATCCGGGAAGGCGATCAGATAAGCGCCTTTTCGATACAGGCGCTATCTGGCTTTGGATGTTATAAAGCAAGATCAGAACATGCGTGATCCCAAATTGCGCAAAGCCGGGAAGCCCATTTAAATCCAGTAGGGTGTCAATAAGCGAAGCGCATTGCACCAATTGATTTTATCCGGCGTAATACCCGTATATTGTTGCACCCTACGCTAGCTGGCCCATTTAGTTTGGAATTTAACGTTTTCATGACTCCAATTACATGCCCTCACTGTGGCAATACTTTACCCATCGAAAATATCTTACAGGATCGAGAATCAGGCAAGGCTCGCGGACGTTGTAAACTGTGCAAAATATGGATTCCGATTTCTCTCCCGTCAATCCGCAAGAAGCTGGTGTATTTGGATCAATCATTCTTATCTGTTGCTTGTCTTGAAACTGATAATCCCAATTCTAGAAATGAAGTGCGCATTTTTTCAAAACTTAAAGAACTGAAAGCGCGGCAAAGGATTTTTGTGGTGGTTTCAGATGTGCATAGCCGTGAAACATCGGCTATACCCGATGATTATATTGGAGATAGGAAAAAACTCTGGCAGTTTCAGAATGATTTGGCCGATGGGAATATCTCGGCCGACGGTATTGAAGTATTTGTTGCTCAGTGGCGAAGGATACTTGTTGAGCAGGGTGATCTAAATTCTTTCCCTGTCACCGACATCGGGCTTGATGATCCTCATCGATTACAAGTTGGCATGAGGATTCAGTTCACTAATCATTGGCTACCAAAACTGCATCATGACCACGCACGTCCTAGTGATACAGTCAACGAAGAGTTTCGCCACATTCTTGAGCGACAGTTAGAGAGTATGCCAAGCTGTAACGATGATCGTGATTGCCTGAGTTATATTCGCGAACTCTGGCACAATGATATTCGAGAAGGGATTGCTTCCAGGCAGCAACAGAGTGACCGACATCTACGGATGGAACAAATCGTTAAAGAGCTTGAAGCAGGACGAATTCCAGCCATGCCACCATCGGAAGCACCGGCACCATTAGGTCGGATTGTTAGGGAAGTGATTCAAGGGTTGGACGAGGAATCCGTACTCCATTGGTGGTTGAAATTCTTAGAAGGCGATTCTGCTAACCTGTGTGCATACGTTAGGATTAGTAGTGCTCTTGAAGCAGCACTGCTTTGGAAGTGGAAGACCGATGGTGCTACCTCCAACCCAAAAAAATTCCATATTAAATTTGGCCAGTCCCGTCAGAACGATATTGTCCATATCTCAACGTTTGTTCCATACGTTGATGCTATGACGACTGACAATAACATGCGTAAACTATGCGAGAACGGCATCGTGGCAGACGAACTGAAGCAGTTCTCATGCAGGATTTTTTCCAAAAACAATTACGACGAATTTGAGACTTGGCTGGATGCATTGCTGGCAGAGTCTATGACGCATAATGTTTGACTGTAACCCCTGCAAGTCGGGTATCAATATACTCAGTCCTTTTCGTTGAATAAGATTACTATTCTATTTTCTATTCGGGTTTTATATTTGGCTTTGATCCCTTTAGGCTCTGCGTGAAATACGCCACCGCTTAGCAATAAGCCGAACAGCAAAAAAGATCATGCCATATCCCACGCCTGCAATGATACCGCTGAATACTGAGACTATGAAGTCATACTCCGGCGGCGCATAGGTTGAGTATCCTGCTATGAAACCCATAATCAGCCCTACTAAGACTGTTTTTAGACTGGAGTGAATCGGTGCGTGGCAAAGCAGATATTAAGTGGCGAACCCATGAGCTCATGGCGCTGTTGCTCGGTGAAGATTGATGCTACTGATAACACCCATGCTATCGCGATAGAAGCCCAAATCAGTACGAAGAAGACATGGCAGAATTGAAGAAGGCAGCTTAAGGAACCTCTAATTAATTCCGTTCGCCCTGAGCCTGTCG
>JANOOU010000129.1:0-3646 GCA_031421475.1 Gammaproteobacteria bacterium
CCTCGAACTCGCCGACAATCCGCAGTACGCACATTACCGCGCACAAGTCATGGAGTTTTTGTACAGAAAACAAAAACACGCTGCGTAAACCATGGGGTGGGCACGCTTTTGTGCCCACCGGTCAACGTCTCGCGTGGGCACATCCCGAGAGCATTACTCGGGTCTGTTGCGCACGATGATTGATGTACACCTCTTGGCACCGTTTCTCCTCAACCCATCACATCAACAGCAAACTAACCAACACCACCGCTTCGGTAATTTCTATGGATGCACCCAGGGTATCGCCGGTCATGCCCGCTAAACGTTTGAGCATTAAATAACGCAAGCCTGTTAACACCACACCCGCAGCCAGCACGGCCAGTGGATGCAAAAGCACAGCAGGGACAATAAACAATAACAACACCAAAATAGCCATGGTATGCGGCAAATATTTGGCCATGTTGGCGCCCAAACCTTGTGGCCGTACATACGGTGTCGTTAAAAATAAATACACTACTGCGCTACGCGCCAGCATCGGTGCCAATATTAAATACATTATTTTATCGGTTTTAACTAACTCATTGAGCGCGACAAACTATAATAACAAAACCAGCACCAGGACCACAATGGCCAGGCTACCCACGTGCGGATCTTTCATGATCTCCAGTGTTTTTTTCTTGTTGCCATAACCACCGGCCCAGGCGTCTGCACTGTCGGCCAACCCGTCAAGATGCAAGCCGCCGGTAATGAGCACCCAAATAATTAAAACTATTATGGCGGTGAGTAACTGCGATTGATTCACCATGAGTCTGGTTGTTGCATATAACACCGCACCGATTAAAACACCTACCAGTGGATACCATAATAATGAGCGGCCAGTCAGTTTTGGATCAACACTTATAGTTATAAAGAGTGGAATACGTGTCAGGAATTGCAGAGCAACGACCAGGGATTTCATGGCATCACCACTCTTTTATTTAAAATTTTATTTACATGGTTTCGCATTCGTTCACTCTGAGTAATTTATAATTTTTATCGACCATGGATAATCGCAAACAATCGCCGTGACCCATCTTGATGTTCATCGCCTGCAACCACGTGAGGCTTAGCTGGCTTGCAAGTATCTGACGAATCACACCACCATGCGCTACCACTAACATGCTCTCGCCGTTAAACGCCTGTATATGCTTATCGATCGCAGCGGCTACACGCGTTTGAAAACCCTGAAAAGCCTCCGCACCAGGTGGCACGTGAATAGTGGGATCATCCCAAAACGCTGTCAGCAGTGCGCTATCACTTGCCCATAAGGCTTCCGCCGTTTTGCCTTCCCATTCGCCGAAATCATATTCCCTAAAATCCGGCTCAATGTTGCAAGCGATAGCATGACGTGCAGTATAGTGTTGCGCGAATTCTATACATCTTTTTAAGGGTGAACTGATAACACAATCATAGTGTTGGTTTGCAACACCGGTCTGCATTTGTAACCAGCCGGTTTCGGTTAAGGCGGCATCGGTGCTGCCAATAAAACAATGCCCGGCTGTGGTTTCACCATGGCGTAATAAATCGATCACTTTTAACGATTTATTTTTTGTTTGAAACATGGGCTTGTGCAAAAGTTGCCATGCCGGTGTGCAAGGCGCAGGCCATACGCATTAACGGCACAATCACCGCTGCGCCGCTGCCTTCACCCAAGCGCATATTCATATCCACCAGCGGTTTAACCTGCATCGCTTGCAGCATGATTTTATGGCCCGGCTCGGCTGAAGCATGCGCAAAGAATAACCAGTCTTTCACTTGCGGATTAATTTTGATTGCAACTAACGCCGCCGCCGTGCTGATAAAACCATCAACCACTGCCGGTAACCCGGATTGCGCGCAAGTAAGATACGCACCGGTTAAAGCCGCAATTTCAAAACCGCCAAGCCGTTGCAACACATTCATAGGTGTTCGCATATTCGCTTTATGTAATACCAGTGCGCGCTGAATCACAGCGGCTTTGTGCGTTACACCGGATGCATCCAGGCCAGTACCCGGCCCGGCCAGTATTTCCGGTGTTTCATTTAATAAGGCGCAGGCAATGGCGGTTGCAGATGTGGTATTGGCTATGCCCATGTCACCACCAATAAATAATTGTGCGGATGATTTTTTTGCACGCCACACGGCATCACTGCCCGCTGTTAAAGCTTGTTCAAGTTGCTGCGCTGTCATGGCCGGTAGTTTGCTGAAATTTTGCGTGCCCGCTGCAACGCGTTGATCAATAACCCCCTGCAACACTTCAAGCTCTAACACGGTACCTACATTAACCACTTCGAGATCGGCTTTCAGTTCTTTTGCCAATACACAAATCGCCGCGCCACCGCGTGAGAAATTTCGCACCATTTCAACGGTTACCGCCTGCGGAAATGCCGACACGCCTTCTTCGGCCACGCCATGGTCGGCTGCAAAAATGACGATGTGCACACGGTCGACGACGGGCCGTGCACAGGAAAACATGGATGATAAACGCACGGCAATATCTTCCAGCACACCTAAAGAACCCTGCGGCTTGGTTAAATTATTTTGATGCTGCCGAGCCGCTACCACATAATCGTTGTTGATAATTGCAACCGGTTTGTGAATCCACTCGATAGTCATTTTTTATTTACCTGGGTTGTATCTTTAGGGAAGCTCTGATTAAGTCTTGTAGGGTGCCAAAATTCAGAGTTATCGGCGGATGCGCTACGCTTATCCGCCCTACGTTCATAATTTTTTGACTTAATCAGAGGCGCCCTTTAATAGTTTGCGGCAATCCCGCCACCACGAAGGTAACCCGGTTGCACAATGCGGCCAGGCGTTGATGCAACCAGCCGGCTTCATCAATGAATTGACGTGCCAGCGCGTTCACCGGCACTATACCCTGTCCAACTTCGTTACTCACCAACAGCACATCACACTGCAATGCGGGCAAGGTGGACAATAATTTTTCACATTCATCCGCCAACAAGTGGTTATTGCTTGCCCCTAATAAATTACTCAACCACAAGGTCAAACAATCCACCAATAACACCCGGTTCGCCGCATCATGTGCTAGCAACACATCGGCGAGATGTATCGGCTCTTCAACCAATAACCAGTGAGCCGGGCGCTGTTGCTGATGTTTTTCGATGCGCAGGCGCATTTCATTATCACCGGCCTGTGCAGTCGCTATATAAACGACGTCCTGCTTTGAATCTTCTGCCCATTGCTGGGCATAACGGCTTTTGCCAGAACGGGCACCGCCCAGTACTAAATGTTTCATTATTAAATTTTCTTTTCCCAAAACATCGCCGGCCCCATGGCAGGATCGAGTACATAAGCTGCAAACCCGGCTTTACGGTAAGCGGCTTGAGCGGGTGAATTATTCTGCAACACTTCAAGGGTTAATTTGCAGCAACCGCGTTGGCGCGCCAACACTTCAACAGCGTCAAACATTTTTTGTGCTATGCCCTGGCCTCGATACAGCTCAAGCACCACCACATCATGAATATTTAGCAAGGGCTTGCACATAAGGGCGCCTCTAAAAATAGTAATTTTTTCGTGAGGGCAAGGAAGCACCGCGCACAGAACCGCAGTGTATAAGTCATACATGAGGATTCGAGCACGGAGCTGACGCAGCCATCGCGGAAAAAGTGCATTTTTAGAGGTGCCC
>JANOOU010000130.1:0-2077 GCA_031421475.1 Gammaproteobacteria bacterium
CACCTGTAGAATTCGAAATGAAATATGCCGGTCATTAATTCGTCCGTTTTATTGGGGGAAGCTCAGACACGATATTTAATACCTCGCCGTTACATCTAACGAACGACTGCTTTGAAAACTTGCATCAAGTGTAACCATAAATCATGGGCAACAGCAAATAACCGATTATACCTACCCGCCCATTTCAGGTGAGCGGCTGCAATACGGTAGAAGCGGAACTTAATCAGTTACCGCCCGATCTTCCGCTTCTGGCCAACCTCAGTCATCACGCCAACACCTTCCGAACCAGAAGCTCGGGCAATTTGATATCGCCGGACAACGCAATTGCTGTCCCTGAATTTCAGCATTGTATGTGTTGTGCATGCATCGCCAGTTTGCACACTTTCGTTTTTCAACAAACTGCTAAATTGCTCTCCACGATAGGTGCCGTATCCATCATTCATTCGTTACAGATTTTTTATCGCGCGTACTATCCTGAATAAACTTGCCCAACAAAACATTCACCAAACCATTGCCCGCCGCATCACCGCCATTCGCTCCACTGGTTATCAAAATATCCGGTGTAATTTTTAAATTGGCGGCAGCAATCGCTTTGATCACTTCAACCGTAGTAACGCCGCTGGCGGTTAAGGCATTCACCTGTTCATGATAGGCCTTGGCTTGGGCTTCGCCCTTGGCACGAATCACGCCGGCTTCGGAATCACCCACCTGTTTGATTTGATTGGCATCTGCTTCAGCCAGCAATTTAACTCTGGCGGCATCACCGCGTGCGCGTTCTTCAATTTGTCTGGCTTCGTGTTTGGCAATCATAATACCGGTTTCGGCGGTAACAATTTTTAACTGCTGATCGGCTTCTGCTCTGGATTTTTCGAATTCTATTCTGCGCACTTCGGTTTCACGTTTGGCGTCATACATTGATTTTTCCTGTTCGGCGAGATTTTTTTGCTGTGTCGTTCTCATCAAGGCTTCAGGCAAATGGATGTTGGTAATCATCACCGATATCACTTCTACCCGGTAACTTGATAGATCTTCACGCACTGCTTCTTCTGCGGATTTTTGTTCAGCGGCACGGTTTTGTTGATAGGAAATAGCGGGCGATTTTGAAACCTGCGCGCGAAAAATACCATCGATCTGCGGATGTATGGCATTTAATTCAAGCTGCTCAACCGAGCCGATACGTTGAATGACATACGGTGCATTTTCCGGTTGAATACGGTACTGGCAGCGTACTTCAACTTTCATTTCAAAACCGTCATGCGATACCACGTTAAAGGGATCGAACGTACGGGTTTGTTCAGGTTTGTTTTCCTCGGCACTCCAATCCACGGAACGTGTTACGGTGGGAACTTTGATGACACTGTACGCCAGGGTGTTGATGTTATACGCACCCGGCCCCAGTACTTCTTTTTGAATACCACGATAACCTCGTGACACCACATGTTTGGCGCCACCACCACGCTCATCATTGAGCTCACCCATAATGGCGGTGGCCGGATCCTTGCCGATATTGGAAATCAATACTGCCACTTCACCTTGTACCACCACCGTTTGATTATCTTTGGTCACGGCAAATAAATACGGATTTATATAATAAGTACCCGGCGTCAATATGGTTTCCTGCGGGCCACGGTTGCCACCATTTTTAATAAAGAGCTCTCCATTCTGAAAATTACTATGATTTTCGGGCGTGGTCACCACAACATCTTGCGTTTGCATGGGGTTACCATCCAGCGCTTCGACTATGCCGATTTCACCTTCGCGAATGGATACCGCCTGTTTGATTTCAACCTGAAATATTTCGGTGTTGATATTGTAAGTACCGGGGCGCAGATGTTCGATTTGCGGACCTTTCTGGCCGCCGTGTTTTAAAAAAAGCTCGGCATTCTGAAAATTGTCATGACCGGAAACGCTGCTGCCCAATAGCTGCCCCAACGGCAAAGTGGCGCCATCATTGGCTGTGACCACGCCAATTCGGCCTTCGGGAATAAAAGTTTTTTTAATCTTGGTGATTTTAAAAAGGAATGGATGAATCTTGAATGTGCCGTTGGTGAGAAAACGCAGTTGCTTGCCGCGTATG
>JANOOU010000131.1:0-7837 GCA_031421475.1 Gammaproteobacteria bacterium
ATCGCCAGTACCGCGTCGGTCTGATCATTACGAAATTTTTCAAGTTTTGCCGCCAGCGCCGGATCGGTGATGGCCAGCAAGGCCACCGCATACAAACCGGCATTGGCCGCACCGGCTTCACCTATGGCAAATGTTGCCACCGGTATGCCCTTGGGCATTTGCACGATGGAGAGCAGTGAGTCCAGGCCCTTTAGATAACGCGAGTTAACGGGCACGCCCAGCACTGGCAAGGTGGTTTTGGCGGCGAGCATGCCGGGTAAATGGGCGGCGCCACCGGCACCGGCGATTATGCAGGCCAGGCCGCGTTGACGCGCCGTAGATGCATATTCAAATAACAAATCGGGCGTGCGATGCGCCGATACAACGCGTGCTTCGTATTCAATGCCAAAGGCTTCCAGTTGCTGCGCCGCGTGCTGCATCACCGGCCAGTCACTCTGGCTGCCCATGACAACGCCCACTTTAATCTTGCTCATTTACTCGTCCTCACAGCCCGCCACAGAAGGCATTGGATTCTATAGCAGTTTGTTGAAAAACGTAGCGAGCGCAGCCAAAACAAGGCAAAAATGGCGGAAAAAGCGGAGTGTACACGGAGTACATGAGCATTTTTCCGCCATTTTTAACGAAGGATTGGCAAGCGCAGTAGTTTTTCAACAAGCTGATAGGAAGCCGGATGATTTGCGAACCTTAACCCCAACATGTGAGGGCGAGCCCGGCAATTCGCGTTAGAATACCTGCAACCAATAATCAGGGATCCATATGAAAAAAGTACTCATTACCGGCGGCGCCGGCTTCATTGGCTCGCACACGGCGGACCTGTTAATGGAACAGGGCATAGCGGTACGCGTGCTCGACAATCTTTCTTCCGGCCATCGCCACAATCTGCCTGTACAGCACCCGTTACTGGAATTTGTTAAGGGTGATATCTGTGACGCGCAAGCCGTCAACAGCGCGATGCAAGGTGTGTCACATTGTCTGCACCTGGCGGCGCAGGTATCGGTGGTGGCCTCGCTGGAAGATCCGGAATTTTCCGCCAAACAAAATATTGTCGGTTATGTGAATGTGCTGGATGCCTGCCGTAAACACAAGGTGAGTCGCTTGGTGTACGCCTCCTCCGCTGCCATTTATGGCGAGCCACCTTCGCTACCGCTGGATGAAAACACAGCCGTCAAACAGTTGTCACCCTATGGCCTGGAAAAACAGGTTAACGAGCTCTACGCCGATATGTATCACCGGCTCTATGCATTTTCGTCACTGGGCATGCGTTTTTTCAATGTGTATGGCCCGCGCCAGGACCCCAAGTCACCTTATGCCGGTGTCATTGCCCTGTTTGTTGATCGCATTACGGCTGCGCAGCCGGTTACGGTATTTGGTGATGGCATGCAAACCCGGGATTTTATCTATGTGCGTGATGTGGCGCGGACGAATGTAGCCGCTCTGAAAAACAAGTATCAGGGTGCCTGCAATGTCGCCACCGGCAAACGCACGTCGCTACTGGATTTGATCAATACCCTGTCGGCACTCACCGGTAATAAAACCGATGTGAAATTTGCGCCGCCGCGTACCGGTGATATTGTGCATTCACTGGCCAATCCGGCGCGCATGAATAACGAACTCAAAACCGTTGCTGAAAGTACTCTGGAAGAGGGCCTGGCGGCGCTGCTGGCATCGCTTAAAAAATAAAATATTGCATGGGCAACAACGGTCGCACCCTAATCACCCGAAGACTCTTTGCTAGATAATCGCAAGGCATCGAAATAAAACACCACCGGTTGCCGCAGCTCATCAACAAACACACTCAGCGCCGCCATGTGTGCCAGATCCATTTCCCGTGAGTCTGGCGCGTGCTGCACATCATTCATACTCACTTCAATGTCATTCCAGCCGGGATTTATGATGAGTTCGTGATTAAACCGATCTTCGTAGTCATATCGGCTGGCGGCATGTTGCCGATCATAGATTTTCAGTTCCATTTGTATGGGCTGATTCAGGCTGCTGAAAACACTAAACCGTATCGATTTAAAATCACGCCAGTCCGATAAAAACTCCTGCAGCGTTATGTCCGGGTACTCTCCTGCCAAAAAATCTACCCGTAATGATTTATCACCATAACGCACCGGTTCCTGCGTGAGACTCAATTGCGCCAGGTTGCTATCCCAACGCGATAACTCAAATGGGGTTTCGAAATCGGCCAGCACCGGAAACTCATCGCGCATGTAGGTGTTATCGATCATCACCATCACTATATAACGCAGGGCAAACGCGGTCAGTAACAACAAACTGACCAGGCCGACACCGCGCACCCACCGCGAAAATCCCGGTTGCCAAACACAATGCAGTGCCAGTCCACAAAACGCACCCACGGTATCGGCCAGCACATCCCTGTACGCAAAATCACGCCCTACCAGCAGCTGCAACCACTCGATTGCCAGGCCCACCGCCGGTGCTATCACGGCACACAACAGAATCAAAGACCCAACCGGCAGGCGCTGTAAGCGTGGCAATTTAAGGGCTAATATCACGAGCAGGGCAAACAAAACCACATGACCCAGATCCCAGGTTTCCTTATACAAACGCCCATCATCGGCATCCGGCCCACCCACAAACAGCAACCCAGTCAACACCCCTGCCACCACGATTAACCATCTCATCTATATTTTTCTCCCGGCCCACCGACAGTATTGTCAGTACTTTTCCTACACGTCTTTCAGTCATTTGTGATTCGGTTCACATAAACCAAAACCCTACAATCTCCGACACAGAATCGAACTTATCAACACAGTGAACACCACCATGGCGCAACTCGACACACTCATTCAGGAAATTATTGATTTCTCTGATGTTATCACCAGTAACGAAAACCCGGCCGACCCGGATTTACAGAACGCATGCCGTTTATTCAGCGACTATCTCAATGCCCAGCTCAAACAGGCTCGCCGCAATATGATCGGCACCCCTTCGGCGCTGCACACACGCTGGAACGCCCATGATCTGCATCAGCTGAGTGAGCTGATTCATCGCCCCAATCAAACAACCCGCTCCTGCATTGACTGGATACGCACCCTGCTGCAGTACTGCATCTCTCTGCAACGCGGCAAACTGGCGGCATAACCCATGCGTAAACCCACCTGCACTATCGACGAAATGGAAACCTTGCTAGGACAACTGCGAGATTTTGAAAAACAGATCAGAAATCCCGGTAAGCTTTCGAGCCCGGCGTTTCGCCAGGAATACCGCATGTTCCGGCAATACCTGCAATGGCGCATTGATGATTTCAACAAGGCCATGCGCGATGAAATGAACGTCCACATCAGCGGCCTGCGCTAGGTTAATTCTGTCTCGCTAACTGTCCTTCACTTCCGGTCTGCCTTACAATAGCCACCCGAAAAGCAAAACCGAGCACCTCATGACCATCCAGGATCAAAAAGTTATTACCCTGAATTACACCCTGCGCGATCAGGCAGGAACCATTATTGACCAGTCTCATGACGGCAGTTTTTGCTATTTACACGGCGCCAATAACATCATCCCCGGCCTGGAAAAAGCCCTTGATGGCCGCAAACTGGGCGATCAGTTTGAAGTGACCATACAGCCCGCTGACGCCTACGGTGAATACAATCCAACGCTGACACAGGTAGTTGACCGCGACATGTTCGAAAACGGTGATGACATGATAGTCGGCATGCAATTCCATGCGCAATCCGACGAAGGCCAGTTTATTGCCATTACCGTGACCGACATCAATGGCGACAAAATCTCGGTTGACGGCAACCCGCCTTTGGCAGGTGCCACCCTGTTTTACAATGTAAACGTGGTCGATATACGCGATGCCAGCGCCGAAGAAATCCAGCACGGCCATGTACACGGCGCACACGGCCATCATCACGATCATGATGGCCATGATCACGGTGGCGGCGGTTGTGGCGGTGGCGCCAAAGCCAATGGCGGCGGTTGCGGCAGCACTAAAGCCAATGGCGGTGGTGGTTGCGGCAGCGGCGGTTGTCACTAACAACTTATTGAAAAACCGGCTACACACTCCGCACGGAATATTTCAACTTGCCAGACTTCAATGCCGCATTTAATTGCGGCATTTGTTTTATATGCAGGCGCAAATCGTGTGCACTGGAAGCACGCCGCAAAAAAACCGCCACGCGGTTTTGATCTTTGGTTCCAGATAACACAAATACTGAATGAAATTTCTGTTTAATATCACCCTGCCGCAACGCCAACCCCAGGGTTTTCTGATCAACAAAATTTTTAACCACCATGCCCAGCGGTGTTACGTGTTTGCACAATAAAGCCATCCATTCTCGGGTAGCGGCCGTCACCTGCACCGGCTGGCCGTCCTGCTCGGCAAACACATCATCAATAATCAAATCAAATTTTTCACCTGCATAGCTTTGCATCCAGCTCACCGCATCGGCGGTATGCAATGACATGTCCGGCCCGTTAATCGCGAAAAAACGTTGCGCTATATCCACATGTACGGCATCCAGCTCCACACCCACGATTAAATCCGGTGCTATAAAATGCCGTAACGAATGAAACACAGCACCACCCCCTACACCCAGCACCAATACACGTTTGATCGATTGCGGCGGATAAAAAAACACCGGCAACATCAGCAAATCCCAGACATAACCACTTAAGGGATTGCCTGGATGATATTGGCTGTGAAACACACCATTGCTGTACAGCCGTAAACTTTTACCGGCGCTACGCACTTCGTAATGTATATCCGCAGTTTTCTTTTCCCACAACAATGCCATACAAACTCCAGCAAAAATAATCCCGCCATTTTACAACCTCTGTGGTGTAACGCGCGTTCTTGTACTAAATACATACTCACCTGTACAGGAGAGCAATATGACAACCGCAAAAAATGAACCCAGCTTTCGCGAAAGTGTTGACCTGATGGTGGATCGCGCCATTGCCGCGATTGATCTCGACCCCGGCACTGCCCGCGCCATCAAATCCTGCGAATCTGTCATACAAGTAAAATTCCCGGTCAAAATTCGCGGCAAAATTGAAGTCTTCACCGGCTGGCGCGCCACCCACAGCAGCCATCGTTTGCCTTCAAAAGGCGGCATTCGTTATGCGCCCTTTGTCGATCAGGACGAAGTCGAAGCTCTGGCCGCGCTGATGACATACAAATGCGCCATCGTCGATGTACCCTACGGCGGCTCCAAAGGTGCATTGTTAATTGATCCCACACTTTATGATCGTGACGAACTGGAAAAAATAACGCGCCGTTTTGCCGTTGAATTAATTCGTAAAGGTTTTTTAAGCCCCTCAACCAATGTACCCGCACCCGATATAGGCACAGGCCAACGCGAAATGGCGTGGATTGCCGACACCTACAAACATTTACATCCCGAAGACATTAACCACATCGCCTGCGTCACCGGCAAACCGGTACACCACGGTGGCATTCGCGGCCGTGTCGAAGCCACTGGCCGCGGCATTCAGTTTGCCTTGCAGGAATTTTTCCGCCACCCGGAAGATGTTAAATCCGCCCACATGACCGGCACACTCGATGGCAAAACCTGTGTCGTACAGGGCTTTGGTAATGTCGGTTATCACGCCACCAAATTTTTATCAGAAGAAGATGGCGTCAAGGTCACGGCGGTGATTGAGCGTGATGGCGCTATTATTAATGACAAGGGTATTAATATTGAAGATCTATATCAACACCTGGTCAAACGCCGCAGCATGAAAGAATTTCCCGACGGAAAGTTTAACGAAAATGGCCTCAGCATTCTCGAAAAAGCCTGCGACATTCTGATACCAGCCGCTCTCGAAAGCCAGATCAACCTGCAAAATGCCGACCGCATCCAGGCAAAATTAATTATTGAAGCAGCCAATGGCCCCATTACCTTTGGTGCTGACGAAGTTCTCAATAAAAAAAACGTGATAATCATACCGGATGCCTACGCCAATGCCGGTGGTGTAACCGTTTCCTATTTTGAATGGATCCGGAATATTTCACATATTCGCTTTGGACGCATGCAGCGTCGCAATGACGAATTACGCGCGCATCAAATGGCAAACCTGATTGAAGAAATCACCGGTCACAAGGTATCCAGCAACTTGCGCGACAAGGTTACACGCGGTGCCGACGAACTTGACCTGGTACGTTCAGGTCTCGACGACACCATGCGGTTAGCCTATCAGGAAATTCGCACCACCCTGTCAGACGAACCCAAGGTACACGATTTACGCACGGCGGCGTTTGTTACGGCCATACGTAAAATCTCGCGTACTTATCTGGATGTGGGGGTTTACTGATAAAACTACAAAAACCTTAACGCAAATGCACGCAAATAAAAACAGAATGAACGCAAATTTATTGATTGGATTACATCCTATGTGGGTCGGCCTTCTGGCTGACGCTTTTAGTCTTGTAGGGTGAGCATTGCCCACCATTGGCTAAATCGGGAACCCATGCTGGTGGGCAATGCCCACCCTACAAAATCTACAAAACCAGGCCTCCAGCAACGCCATCACAACAGCAAATAACCCGCGTGATATGATACCCGCTCTTCACACGCTGGCAATTTTTAACCGTGACCCAAGCTTTCCTCCTCACCCGCCAATGGCAAGACACTGCCAACGGCATGCAGCTTGAATTCTGGTTTAGCACCGAGCAAGGCGCACGCAAGATAGTTATACTTAAGCAGAAAGCTATTTTCTTTGTACTGCAAACCGATGCGCCCGCGATCCAACAATTTTTACCCAAACGTTTTAACTACGAAATTAAAGCGCTGCAACTCAAAACCTTTGAGCAACAGCCTGTAGCCGGAGTTTATTTTAATTCGCAATCGCAGCTTTATCAGGCGCGCGATTTGTTGCAACAGCAAGGCATGCGCTGCTTTGAAACCGACATACGCCCCACCGACAGATATCTTACCGAACGTTTTATTACCGGCCCGGTTGAAATCGATCCCAACAACAAAATATTACCCGCTGAATATTATCCAACATTCAATATACTGTCTCTAGATATTGAAACCGGTTGGAACAACAATCAGCTCTATGCCATAGGTTTTGTTAGCAAAAATTATAAACGTGTATTAATGCTGGGCGATGGTATTAACACCGACAGCATTGAATACTATGCAGATGAAACCCGTCTCATCAAAGCTTTTCTATCCTGGATAGAACGCATTGACCCAGATATTATAATTGGCTGGAACGTGGTGCAGTTTGATTTTCGTTTTTTACAGCAAAAATGCGATCAGTTAAAAATTCCATTCAGGATGGGTCGTGAACAATCCGAACCGGTATGGCGCCAGGCGCAGGACGAAACCAGTCATTATTTTTTATTCATCGCCGGTCGCGTCGTACTCGATGGCATTGATGTCTTAAAAAACGCCACCTGGACGTTCAGCAGTTACGCACTCGATAATGTTGCCCACGAATTACTGGGCCGTGGCAAATTAATCCATAATGAAGAAACCTACGACACCCTGTACAAAGCCAAAGAAATCAGCCGCTTGTTTCAACACGACAAACCCGCCCTCGCCGCCTACAACCTGGAAGACTGCCAGCTGGTATGGGAAATATTTGAACACGCCGATTTAATTCATTTTGCAGTGGAACGTACACGCCTCACCGGCCTGGAACTGGACCGCAGCGGTGGCTCGGTGGCGGCCTTCGAAAATTTATATTTGCCGCGTTTGCATCGCAAAATGTATGTGGCGCCCAACATCGGCGACAACCGGGATCATCTCACCGCGCCCGGCGGTTATGTCATGGATTCACAACCCGGGTTATACGACAGCGTACTGGTGCTGGATTACAAAAGTCTGTATCCCAGTATTATTCGCACCTTCAAGGT
>JANOOU010000132.1:0-3144 GCA_031421475.1 Gammaproteobacteria bacterium
CTATTATCACCCAGGTGTTCATTTCTTCAGTCATGTGAATGGTTAATAACCAAGGAACCTCTGAATAAGCCAGAGGTTACCTAATTTCTTCGTGGAGGTGCTGTTCATATTGCTAACGTTACAGCGCAAAGCCGCTTAATAAGCGGGAATGCCTGGATACCAAACTCTACTTCAGGTGGGCCAGTTTGCATAAAGCCATTGCGTAAGTAAAAAGCTTTTGCTGTAGCGGTGCTGCTAAGGTGAATTTCGGCAAGCCCTGCGTGCACGGCGTGTGACTCTATTGCACGGAGCAACGCTTTCCCCGCACCTGTGAAGCGCACTTCTGGGAGCACGTAACAAAGTGCAAGCTCCCCTTTTTCGGTTAGTAACCCAACACCCATTACGTGTTCCCCTGAGATAGCTACAACGGCGTAATTTTTTTTTGTGGCAAACCAAGCAGCAACATTTTCGGGAGTTTTGTTTTGCAACCAACCCGACAACAGTTCGGGATCATTGTGGTGATCTTCGCCACAACACTCGGCGATTGAGCGGCGAAGGACAGTACATGCCGCCTCAGCGTCGGCAGTTGTGGCATTACGAACGATCATGTTCATGGTGGCGCTTAACGTAAAGTTGCGGGGTGGGGCGCGCCGTTTTTGGCGCGTCACTCTCGAACGCCATGATTATGCGAATTGCATATGCATGCGCGAGTTAAGGTGAAATATACATAGCCCTATTCAAGGTGAGTACAGCCGGTATCAGAATATTTTGCTGATTCGGACACAGGTATAGCGACGAGTCTGGAATCTGCTCGGTGCCGAATGAAGAGTAGTAAGCGTGGTACTGCCCGCCGACCAAGACCACGTCGATGCCTCTCAGAAAACCCAAGGCTTCATAACGGTACTGCGTGCTGTACTCCAAATTGTATTTGGCGTAATCCGGGGTCCATTGGACACCATCGCTGGATACGGCATGCCAAAATCCGATCACCGTATTGAAGTGACAAGGAAGGGAGAGCTCTTCCGCTAATGTGTCATTCGTAAACCAGGTTTCGTATTGGTTTGTACTTTGATTAAACAATACGCTGGGATCTCGTCCGCCCGAGATGTCACCGGGTTTAAACAAGCTGGCAAGTGGATTGGCGTGATTGGTACTCCAATTAACACCATCGCTGGACGTCATGTGCGAGATTCCAAAAGCCAGCGGCAATCTGCCGTTGGGAGTGACCGGATTTTGCACTGACTCCGCATAACTGGAGAACCACATCTGGTATACACCGTTCTTGAAAATTACCTCTGGATCGGAGGTGGTGCCATCACCCAATGTTCCCGGTAAAGTGACACCAAATATCGATGCGTTGGCGACCAACACCAAACCCGGTTTGTTATTTATTCCGGGTAGATGACGCGTAAAGTTTTTTCCATCCGCCGAATAGGCCAGACCGATCTGATAGTAAGTCAGTGCGCCAGATCCGGAAGGCCGGTTCTCGCTCGCCGCGAGCGTTGTGTTCGCCCCGGAATACCACATCATGAATTTTTTTTCGGCCACAGCCATGAGGTCAGGATTCTTGATGACCGTGGGCGTTTCAACATGGGTGTGATCCCACGCGATGGAATCGCCTACCACAAACGCGGTTTGTGGGCTCGACCAATGAACGCCATCCGTACTTTCAGCGTATCGGATGGTGAGTGTCTTATCGCCACTGACTCTATCTTCAAGGGTGGATGAAAACCAAACTTTCCACTTGTTGTCTTCGATATCAAACAAAATGCTGGGGTCAGCCGGTCCATGATCCTGTATCGCAGTGGTGAGTATGGGGACGATTAACGGATTCTCAGATTGGCGCTTCCATTCTGCCACGAGAGGGCCGTTGTCATTCACAGGCGTATTTCCACCATCACAAGCTGTGATGCAAAAAGCAAAGAGGAGAATGATTCGAGGGCGGTGTGGAATGTTCATTATGATCTTTCCGCGTAACAAGGCTGTAGAAAAACCACTAAAAAATATTTTGACAGCGAGATGAGTGAGTGGCGAACCTCTTCCCGATACCGTGATCGTTGATTCTGGTGCATTCTGTGAAGCCAATTTTCTTCGGCACGTAATCGAAATATTTTCATTTGAGTTTTGCTACAGCCTCAACGTGAAATTATGCGGCACGCCGGCAGGCGCGTCCGAGTGAGCGTAGCAAATGACATAAGTGCCTTGTTATGTTCTTATTATGCCGCAATGCCTTCAACAATAAGATGGCTTACGTCGGTTCGCTGGCTCGCATGCTCGAACGTAATTGCACAGACGTTGCCCTTGGCATCGACATCAAGGATAGTGTTTTCATCTAGATCTTTGGATTCGGCTACACCGCTGTCGCGGAACTCGATGTACAGCGTATCAGTATCTTTAAAGTAGCTGACTTTCATGACTTATATCCTCTGTCAAAGAACGCGTTATGTATGGTTTCACCGTCCGGTAACAATACCACCCGCAGGTACCGGTCTTCCATCTGTTCAATTCTAAATTCTAGCCCATCGCCTTATTCGGCCGTCTGCCTGTATGTGCTCTTTTTCAGGAAACCGGACAACGTGCTGAATCCATTCGTCCTTGATTAGCATTCGATCCGGCCTGACCCGGGTCGCCTGGAAGTATTTCGTTGTCTTCATTGCCGTTGTTCCTTATCGGCATAACGTGGAGTTAAGGGGCGCGCCCAATGCCGGTAAGTTAAGGCCGTTGAGCGCTTTTGTAGGTCCGAATTTATTCGGACAATGGCCTGTTTAATGGCACCTTTGTGCGAATAAATTCGCACCTACATTCTTAACTTACCGGCATTGGGGGCGCGCCGCTTTTGACGCGTCCCGCTTGAACGAGGTGTTAGGCTGACTTGTGGCTCAACAAGGCGTCCTGTGACGTACTTATGAAGGACACTCGACATCAGCGTTTGATAAGGGATTGCCTCTTCTGCGGCCTTGGCTTGAATATCGTCGAGGTCTCGGGACGAGATACGAATGTTGACCCGTTTGTCTTTAGCCAGCGAGGCGGAGGCCATTGCCGCATAACGTGTGATTTCACTTTTGCCTTTTGGAGAAGGTTGCCATTCACCTCTCTCAAAGGAGGACAGAATTTCTTCCTCAAGTTTTCTTTCTTTGTCCATGTCATTGCTCCTCATTAAGATAG
>JANOOU010000133.1:0-10092 GCA_031421475.1 Gammaproteobacteria bacterium
GATGACTGCAGAATGCTTTGTAAATGGCTATTTTTTACCGGGCGATCTGGGGTGTAAGGATAATGATGGGAACATCTATATCAAAGGGCGTAAAAAGCTTCTGATTAATGTTGCTGGTAATAAAGTAGATCCGCTTGATGTGGAAGCGGTTATCAGTAAACACCCAAAAGTCCTGGATGTGGTTGTACTGGGCCAGGCTGATGCAAACTATGGTGAAATGGTGAAGGCCGTTGTAGTATCATCCGGAGAATGCAGTAGTGAAGAGATAATATCCTACTGCTCGCAGCATCTCATTGCATACAAGGTTCCCAAAATAGTCGCTTTCCGAAGTGAAATCCCTCGCAGTCCGCTAGGTAAAATCCTGCGGAAATATCTTCAGGAATGATACGCCAGCTCCTATGAATACTTTACCCAAAATTGATTACTCAATGCAGAACTATTTTAAAATTCGAGGTTATGTACCGGGTGGTATCATAACGAATTGTCGTCAGGAAAGCCTTGATATCGAAGCGCTGCCTCCATTTTTGAGAACGCTGCTGGTGACGGACGGAACCGTAACGAAAATTCTTGAAGCCTACTTCTGGGAGCCGGTTGCAGTTGAAAATATAGGCCAGGTAGAAATCAAGCTTGAGGATGATGTTCCCTGGCTTGATATGAAAACAGGCGATATGGCCTTGAGCCGTGAAGTTCTGTTAAAAGGCAAGGAAAGCGAGAGCGTGTACGTATACGCAAAATCCATCTTGAAACTGGATCTGTTGCCCAGACAAATACGCGACGATTTAATGGCAGGAAAAATTGGCATTGGTGAAATGCTTCGGGATCGAGGTTTGGAAACCTATCGTGAAATACTGGATATAGGCCGCGAAATTGATCCGTCTTTAGCCCCCTATATTGGGGCAAAGCAGTGCGGTGAGTTATTATACCGAACCTACAGAGTTGTGATTAATCATCAAGCTACTATGCTGATTACGGAGAAATTTCCGTATCGCTTCTATTCAAAGTAATTGCTGTCAAAGCAAGGCTGTCAAAGCAAGCTTGTCAAAGCAAGGCTGTTAAAAAACATTTGTATTTTGTGTCAGGCCAGCCGGTTATGTCTGGCCTTGGTAAATATAATTTATTAAAGAGAATGACAATTGAGTAACAATAACGAAATTTTGGAAAAAGTGCGTCAATCGGTGGGACGCATAACACGTAAAGACTATACGGATTTTGATGTTGCTACTGCACTGGAACTGGATTCCATAAACCGTATTTCTTTGGTGGTTGATCTTGAAAATACATTTCAGGTAGAGCTGGATACAACCGAGGTACCGCCGGAAATTTTTTATTCACTGACGGCACTGACCAATTTCATGGCAAGCTTACGCTAAAATATCTGGATTAAAATGTTTGACATTATTCGTGCGGATTTATCCATCAAGCAACAGTGGTTTCTTTCAAAGAAGAGTTGGTTTGTACGCAATCTGCGTATATTTCTTGAGCCTGGTACTATTGCTGTAATCGTATTTCGTTATGGTCAATGGGTGCATCATTTACGCATTCCCATTGTCAAGCAATTACTTTCTATACCTTATTTGATTGCAAAAGCTTTTGTGGTGCTGGGCTTTGGAATCTATATTCCTGTCGGCGCGAATATAGGCAAGGGATTTACCATACATAATTTTTCTGGGATTTTTATTTGCGAAGCTAATATTGGTGAGAATTGCATCGTTATGCAAAATGTAACCATCGGCCATTTACGCGGCAAGCCAAACCCGCCAACTTTAGGTAACAATGTATTTGTTGCTGCCGGTGCAAAAATTCTGGGTGATGTAAAAATTGGCAATAATGTTGCCGTAGGTGCCAACTCTGTCGTCATTAATGATGTGCCGGATAATTGTACTGTTATGGGTGTTCCTGCCCGTATCGTTTCGCGCGAAACCAGCTGGATTAATGAGAAACTGGAAGGTCGTGGAGAGAATTACTGAGTATGTTTCAGGTTAATCTATTTCATTTTCTGGTAATTGGGAGTATCGATGTTCGAATTGGTGCGTGAGGACATTAGAGCAAAATTGAATCAATCGGATGACCATAAAAATTTCGCTTCATGGTTAGCTGCTGCGCTGGAGAGAGGTAGCCTTGCTGTGATGGTTTACCGTTATGGGCAATGGGCAAAAGACATTCGCATACCGATCGTAAATCAAATATTAAAAATTATCTATTTTGTGTTGTTTTATTTGATACAAATGTTCACAGGTATCAGTATTCAGGCCTATACAAAAATAGGTCATCGCTTTGTTGTTCGAAATCACACCTGCACATTTGTTCTGGCGGAACGTATCGGTACGGATTGTACAGTCAGTGAAGGTGTGACAATAGGCAATATACGTGGCAAAAGCCGTTTACCTATTCTGGGTAATAATGTTTATCTTGAACCAGGCTGCAAGATACTCGGAGATATTACCATTGGAGACAATGTAGTCGTGCGTGCAAATAGTCTTGTATTAAGTGATGTCCCTGATAATTCTATTGCGATTGGTAATCCTGCTCGCATCACATCTCTGCAAGAAGCGCCGAATTAATATTCGTTGCTATAGCAACATTCATTAATAATGTATAAGTGCATCGACTAAAAATATTATGCAAACCATTATATTAGCAGGCGGTCTTGGGACCAGGCTGCGTTCATTGCTTCCAGATACGCCGAAGCCGATGGCGCCTATACAAAATCGTCCATTTTTGGCGATGCTTCTGGATTATCTTGGCCGGCAAGGCGTGAACAAGGTCATACTGTCTGTTGGTTACAAGCACGAGGTAATCCAGTCCTGGTTTGGCAATCGGTATGGCACTATTGATGTCGATTATTCAATAGAATCGGAACCATTAGGCACTGGCGGCGCAATAAAAAAATCGCTCAGACTGGTTAATGACGGACCGCTTTTTGTTATAAACGGTGACACATTTTTGCAGCTAAGCTATCGTGACATGCTGGCCAGTCATATTGAGCGTGGTGCGCAGTTAAGCATTGCACTTAGAGCGGTTGATAATACATCTCGCTATGGCAGTGTAAAACTGCACAATAACGAAATCGTTTCGTTTGCAGAAAAAGCAGGTAATGAAGCCGGTTTGATTAATTCCGGTATTTATCTTCTATCCAGAAACATTTTTGATGACATGTCACTGCCAGATGCTTTTTCATTTGAGCGTGAGTTCTTGTATCCTTACCTTCAGGCGGTGCGCCCGCAAGCGTTTTTAACCGATGGTTATTTTATTGATATCGGTGTCCCGGAAGATTATTTGCGTGCCCAGCATGAGCTTCCATCTCTAATAGACAGGTTGCAGCCTGTATGAATAAAAAAATCACTACGAATATAAGCGCGTATTGCTTGCTTCCTACATTTAACATATTGTTTTTTGTAATCGTCACAATTATTGTCTTGTTACGTTCGCCTGTTTGCAATGCCAGAGATAATTATGTTTTTGTTTTACAAGGTCTGAATTCATCTTTTAATTCTTCCATACTAGATCGAAATTTTATCGATGGTATGGCCTTGCAAATTGGCTGGCGTGATGTAGAGCGCGCTCAAGGAAAATATAATTGGCAACGTGTTGATCAGCTTGTAGCTGAAGCGAAAAGCCGAAACAAGCGTATCACCCTTCATTTATTACCCTTGCATCCACCGGAATGGATATTTACAGCGGGCGCAGAGCGTTATTGTTTTACGATGCCCGCGCGCAGCGAGTTTATGCGGGGGGGCAGGGAGTTGTGCGAAATTCTGCCCTGGGATCCTGTTTACCTCGAACATTGGTCGCGACTCATCGCGGAATTTGGTAAGCATTACAACAATAACCCGACAGTGCTTGCGGTAAGTGTTACAGCACCTGCTCCAGAAATGGTGTTACCGGGGGCAATTCCCGGCACACAAACATTTTTGGATATGCAGAAACGTTTTAATAAGGATGTGTATTTGAATGCATGGAAACAAATGATCAATGCCTATCAACGGGCTTTCCCAGACAAAATAAAATTCATTGCGCCTGGCATGGTATTGTTTGATGAATTTTTTGCCGATGATGTCATCCGTTATGCGCAGGACCATTACGGTAAAAAATTATGGCTTTTCAATGCCGGATTAAGAGCCGATGGTGTGCCACAAAAATCGATGGGGACGGGTCATATCGCGTCACGCCTCGAAGCCTTTGCTAAAGAAGGTGTTTTAGGTTTGCAAACTATCTGGAATGCAACGGATGACCCTGGTAACCGCATGCGTGGCACCTTGCCTGACGTACTGAAAAAAGGCATGCAGATGGGTGCAAGCTATTTTGAAATTTATGCTATCGATGTTCAAAATCCTGAACTTCAAACCCGGTTGGCTGATTTTAAACGTCTGCTTTGTGGCTGCGAGCTGTAATACCTGTTTACAGCCACAAAGCGGATGTTTAAATCGCCCCGTTGAGGCCACTGCTCAAGAAAAACATCAATCCGACACGCATGCGATTGAAGGAGAAAAAGTTATCGCTGGGTAAAAAATTAGGAGTACCCCAGCGCAGTGTTTAAATGATGCCGATTGATGTGTTCATGTGGGCGATTTGTGGTGAATAACAATGACATCTCTGTAACAGAAAAACTATTGGCGCGAGAGATAAACTTGTGAGTAATCGCAAGGTTGGCCGGACGCTTACCCAATGCCCTGAAAAAAATCAAAAATTCCGTTTTAACAGCAATTCGAGATAGCTATCACGCGCAAATCCACTCAAGGGCGGCTGCTCGCGAACATTGCTGAATATATTCAGGGCGCACTCGACTGTCCAATCATCAGCGATACGGCGGCTGAAGTCGCCACGCCATATCCTTGCCTCATTCGTTGTGTCATGCAATAAGCCAAATTTAAATTCACTATTAGCTGGATCGTTCAGTGCGCCACGTAGGCCTGCGTAGACCGCGCGTTTCATGGGTGCCAACGGGGCGTCATTGGGACGATCATTGTCATACTGGTATTCCACCAAGATCCCCAAATCGCTGGCGCTATTTCCAATGCTGTTGAGCGTGTATTCACCGCCCAAGACAGCGGCTGCGAAGCTACGCGAATAGCCGCTGCGGTGAATGGCCTCCGCCTTGAGCAACAGATTGCCGAGCGGGGCCTGCAGGTCGGCTCCCCACTGCTGAATCTGCTTACGACTGGCGCGTAAGGATTCCGGCTGGCCGAGTATATTGAACAGGGGCAGCAGCGTTGCTTCGCGGTCCAAACCTTGAAAATAGTATGCATGTGCATCGTAATTACCACCGTCCAGCGATACACGCGACGCCCATGCGGGAGGGCGTCCATCAGGGTGATCTACATCGTTCTGGATATACCACTCGGTGCGTGGCCGTCCGCGCTCTCCTGGAAAGCGAGGATCGCGATCCCAAGGAATCAAAATAAGTTCGATCTGACCAAATTCTGTTGGCTTTGCCAAACGCAACAGTGCGATACCCAATGTGGTATCCCCCGTATAATGTGCGGCTAGATCAGGCGGATTAATGATGTTTTCTAGGTGGCGGGATTCAGTAACACCCCAGAATAAGCGCGTGATGCCGAACTCAAGAGTGGTGTCAGCTTGACGTCCGCTTATGTAGAGCTCGTTGAAATCGACGATGCTACGCCCACTGTCGTTGTTTTCTATGCGAATAGTAGGCGCAACCAGAAAGCGAGTGTCGCCTGTCCGCTGGGACCATTCCGGTGCCAGGCGGAGTCCCACGCCAGTGCTTTCTTGTTTTGCCTCAGGGTTTTGCGGATAGAAGCGCAATGCCAGCCCCGCGTGCCCACTGGTTTGCCATTGCGGCACGCCGATTTCTTTGGCGTGCGTGGTAGGGGGTACAAGCAGGAGTAACGCGGCACAGATTCGACACCACATCAGCGCGCGCGCGCTATATTTTCGGCAGAGAAATCTACTTTGCTCAGGCCGGTTTTGAAACGCCAGTTGTCCCAAACAAGACGGGTGCTTTTCCCGGTTAGATGGCTTTCCATCAGTTGCTCGGTGGGTCGCCAGTGCTTTCCAAGGTATTGCTGGTAGCCACGGAAATGCAGGGTCTTGAACAAGACACCATCGCGATTGTAATAGTCAATTCGACGCGGTTGATAGAGCGCGCGATCTACCCACTGCACTTGTTTTGAATAACCAGATTCTTCGTAGGCGGGAGTGTTCTCGATTACAAAGCAATCGTTTCCCTCCAAACTTTCATCGCGCAGCCAGCGGTAGGTGAATTTCTTAACTTCCCAGGCAGAGAGATCTTCAAAGGCAAATTCGCTGCCTATGAATGAAGCTGCCTTGTTTTTCGAGGCGATACGTTTGGTGCGTTTGAGCGATGGTAGATACAGCCATTGGTCATCTGGAGTCAACGCGTGGGACCAAGTCAGTACGGAGGTGCCGGCGAGGTCGGCGGGGCTGTCGAAAACGGATAAGGTTCGATCCCCATCATTGTCTTGCTCTAACGTGAGCATACGGAAACGGCGAACACTTTCACTGCCCGACTTGTCTCTTAGATGCATGGAAGCGGTGGCAACCCAATCGGAAAAACCCGCATCTCGGTTATCTATTTCTAGAGCGACAGCCAGGCCTTTTTCCTCCGGTGTCTGGGCTTGGAGGGGGGGCAGGATACCCCCGATCAGCATGCAGCCTGCGGTGAGTTGTGCGAGTAGGAATAGTTTCATTTTTTCTCTCCAGTTAATAATAAGGCGGGCAGCAGCACGAAATCGGCTAACAGCCCGAGCACAAGAATGACCACGGTCAGTAAACCGAGGTCGGCATTGATGCGGAAATGCGAAAACGCCAATACGGAAAAGCCCGCTATTAGCACCAAAGAGGTAATCCACAAAGCTTGACCGGCTTCGCTAAAGGCATGTTCAACCGCCGCCGTAATATTCATTAAAGCGACTCGGGCACGCCGGTAATGGCCGAGGAAATGAACCGTGTCATCGGCCAGGATGCCTAAGGTCATCGCGGCCACTACCGATGAAGCAAGCCCCACCTGTCCGACCGCCACGCCCCAGATACCAAAGGTAACGGCGGCAGGTAATAGTGTGGGTACCATGGCGAGCAAGCCGAGGCGGATCGACCGCAACGCAGCACCCAGCAACAGCACCACCATAATTAAAGCAAGTACTTCACCTTCAATCATGTCGATGATGTTACGGGCGCCAATGTTGGCAAACAGCAAGGACGTTCCAGTACCTGCCACATGCAGATTCTGTGGCGCATTAGCATGTAGCCAGGCCTGCGCCCGCGCTTCCAAATCGCGAATCTGATTGCTTGAGACATTTCGCAATGCGGCCGTTAACCGCAGGGACGAGCGCGAAATATCGACCCGGTCATTCACATCCATTCCATTTGGAAGAGCCAGTTCATAAGCGAGGAAGAACTGAGCCGCCTGTTCACGTGTTTCAGGAATGCGGAAATACGCGGGATCGTCTGCATGGAAATTGCGGTTTAGCTTACGCAGGATATCCGTCAGCGAAAAAACATGAGTCACCTCAGGTTGCTGCCGTAACCATTCGGCAAAAGCGTCCACTTCAGCCAAATAGCCGGGATCGAAAATGCCGCCTTGTGTGTTGGCGGGAAGTTCGTATTCGAGTTCGTAAATGCCGGTGAGGCGTTCTTCAATCCAATCAGTATCCTGGCGGAAAGATAATTCGGTATCAAAATACTTTACATACTCATCATCCAGGGAATTTAACCAAAGGAGTTGAGAGGCCAGAATGGCTCCGATCACGCCGACCACCGCGATTCGGCGGGGTGCGCGCTTTATCCAGGCCAACAGACGATCAAGACCGCGCGGTAAAAAGGCTCGTGGCCGACCTGCCAGGCGCGCCGGTAGAGCAATAGCGAGTGCTGGCAGAAGCATGAAGGACAGTGCAAAAGCAACCATCACACCCAGTGCAGTAATGTTACCCAGATCGCGAAAAGGGGGCGCTTCGCTAAAATTCATCGTTAAAAAACTAACGACCGTTGCCAGTGTGGTGAAGGCGACGAAGGGCAAATGTGTGGACATAACCTGGCGCATAGCCAGCTTTGCGCTATCACCCGCCAGAAGCCGGTTCTGCCAACCCACCAAGAGATGGATGGAGTCGGCGACTGCCAGCGTCATGATGATGTTGGGCGCCGCCATTGCCGAGGGCGAGAGCGAAATCCCCAGCAGGCCCGCCAGACCCAATCCGGCCATAATGGACATGCCGATCATGCTGCCAATGATCAGCGCGATCGCCAGCGACCTGAGCAGCCACCACGAGAGCGCCAGCGCCAAGGTAAACATAATCGGTATGAGCAAGCGGACATCGGCTTCCGCCGCTTCGTGAAAAGCCGTATCCAGCATGGCCGAACCCGTGAGACGGACCTCTAAGTCTGGGTTGGCCACCATGATTTCATTTGCCAGCGTGCGCGCCGCTGCCGCAATTTCGAGCACCTGCTCGTCCCGGCGAGCTTCATTCAAGGCCAGGCTGACGACCACCCCGGCAGTGCGTCCCTCAGGAGAAATGAGCCGATGCAGCAGCATTGGCTCATTTAGCATGCGGTGCCGGGTACGCACAATGCCTTCGTCATTGAGCTGCCCAGCATGGCGTACAAGCGCTTCCACGGCCAGATCGTCGCCTACGGCTTCGGAGTGCTGGAAGTTTGTCGGGGAATCGACTCGTCGCGCTGCGGGCAGGGACCAGGCACGGTTAGTCAGCGTTTCTAAGGCGGCCAAACGCGGGGTCGTAAACAGGTCACCGGTGCGCGCGCTGAGGACGATGAGTACATTGTCGGATGCGGCGAATTTGGCTTGTAGATTCTCAAAAGCGATCAATTCCGGGTTGTCCTTCGAGAAGAACATGCGGTAGTCGTTTTTGAATGCCAAGCGGGGCAAACCCAGTGTACTCAGCGCCAGCAACACTACCGCCAGTAAAGCCAGCCAATGGCGTCGGGCCACTAGGAAAAGCGCTAGAGAATTCATCGTGCGGCCTCTTGATTGACTGACGCCACCGCTGCCGCCGTAGACTGGGCGGCATCAGCGAGTTGCGCCTCAGTATGACCTGCCGTGATGAAAAAACGCAGTCGCGAGGCTTCTTCCGGTACCGCCGGATACAAAATAGGATGGACCTGTATATCTTGTTGGAAAAGCCGATCGGCGACTCGCAAGCAGGCTAGGCTGTTGCCTAGGATGATAGGCACGATAGGGGTGCCTTCAGCCAACCCGGTATGGAGTCCGTGTTCCTGTGCACGTTCTAGAAAAAAGCGGCTGTTATGCATGAGTCGAGCCACCCGTTGTGGCTCGGCGCGTATTACCTCGAGCGCAGCGATCGCCGCCGCCGTATTGGCCGGCGAGAGCCCGACGCTATACAGGATGCCACCGGGGGCGTTAAGACGCAGGTTGTCAATCAGTGGGCTGGAACCCGCTATGACGCCACCGCAGGAAGCGAGAGATTTTGATAGGGTCCCCATCCAGATGTCGATAACATCAGTGGCCATGCCAAAGTGCTCGGCCACACCCGTGCCTCTACTTCCTAGGACACCTAAAGAATGCGCCTCATCAACCATCAGCAAAGCGTTGTGACGTTGTTTAATGGCGACCAACTCAGGTAGCTTGGCTATGTCTCCATCCATGCTGAATACGCCTTCGGTGACGATGACGACGCGCCGATACTGTTTGCGTACGTCAGAGAGGATGCTGTCAAGTGCAGCAGGGTCGTTATGCGGAAAGGGCATTCGCCGTGCGCCCGAGAGCTTGGCCCCCGTGATAATGGAATTATGAATTAGGGCATCATGCAAAATCAGATCACCCGGTCCGAACAGGTAACCCAAGGTAGACACATTGGTCGCGTAACCGCTGACGAAGACGACGGCTTTTTCCATCCCGAGAAATTCTGCTATGGCCAACTCAAACTGGCTATGTAAGGAAATTTCTCCTGAAACCACACGACTGGCGGAAACCGTTGTGCCGTATGTGCGTAGCGCAAGAATCGCCGATTCGATGAGTGCAGGGTGGTCAGCAAGATCCAGATAGTTGTAACCGGAAAAACTCGAACATTCCCGCCCTTCGACTTGCACGGTGGCACCCTGTGTACCGTCATGCATGGAGAAATAAGGATTTCTCAGATT
>JANOOU010000134.1:0-4179 GCA_031421475.1 Gammaproteobacteria bacterium
CAAAGTTTCTTTTGGAAATTATTTGCGTTCATTTGCGTTTTCTTTTAGGGAAGCTCTGATTAAGTCAAAAAATTATGAATGTAGGGCGCCAGAACTCAACTTTGGGCGCTGCGCATCCGCCGATAACTCTGGTGGATGCGCTGCGCTTATCCACCCTACGCACTTGATCAGAGTTTCTCTTGAAAATTATTTGCGTTCATTGGCGTTAATTTGCGTTTTCTTATTTTTTTATTTTACAACCAGTCATCCAGATAATAAATGCGCTGGCTTTCAGCGGATATGGAAGGGCCTATTACTTTTGCAGCAAACAAATATTTACCGGGATTGGCACCTGCCTGTGCCTCCTGCTCATCAAATACTATCGTCACACAACTTTCTGCAAAGCGTCCACGTGAGCGACGCGGTGCGTAGACCACGGCATAATGTACCTGCACCACTTTTGTTTCACTGTCGAGCTGTATACCTTGCATGTTTACAGGGCTGCGATATTAATGTCGTTAAAATTATTGACCTGGTGATGCGCTGCGATGGCATTGCAGGCTGCATCTCGTACCAGCCAGATAGTTTTCATACCGGCGGCACGTGCCGCATCCAGCTCTTTTTCTATATCAGATAAGAATAAAATATTTTGCGCAGGTAAATTAATGGCTGCCGTAATTTTTCGATAGGATTCAGCATCGCCCTTGGCACCGGTGGTGGTATCAAAATAACCGGAAAACAACGGCGTCATATCACCAAAATCTGAATAGCTGAACAATAATTTTTGCGCGTAAACTGAGCCCGACGAATAAACATAGAGTTGCACACCCTGGTGCTGCCATGCCCGCAAACACGCCACCGCATCTGCATACACATGACCTTTAAAATCACCATTTTTATAGCCCTCTTCCCAGATCATGCCTTGCAGGGCTTTTAGTGGCGTGATTTTTTTGTCTTCGTCTATCCACTGAATTAACTGATCAGCCACTTCATCCAGTGACATATCCAAACGCCCCGTTTGCAACCGCACATCGTTGATGTGTGGCGTGGCATGGCCATCCTGCACACTGCGGCAGACAAACTGGCGTATGTGTTCGCGCGCATAGGGAAACAGCACATCATGCACAAATGTAATGGATGATGTGGTGCCTTCTATGTCGGTAACAATGGCGCGAATCATGTACGGGCCACGTGGTCATCGTAGGTGGGAAACTGTTTGGCAATGTCGTCACCAGTGAACGCCGCTTCCCAACCGTTTTCGGTGGTGAAAAATCGTATGCATTTAAAATTCGGATTTTTGCCCATATCAAACCAGTGTTTAACATTGGCAGGCACACTGATTAAATCACTTTTTTCGCACAGCACCAAATACACTTTATCGGCCACATGCAAATAAAACAAACCGCTGCCATCGACAAAAAAACGCACTTCAAAATCGGCATGCGCATGTTCGCTTAAAAACTTCTGCCGCATTTCGTCTTTTTTGGGATGATCCGGGCCCAGGCTCACGACATCCACCGATTTAAATCCGTATTGTTTATTTAATCGATCGACCGATTCTTTATAGGCTGCCAGCACCGCCGCTTGATCGGCATCGGCACGTAAGGGCTGATTCGCCTGCCAGCGTTCAAATTGCACACCCACTTTTCCCAGAGCCGCAGCCATGGCATTAAAATCGTGTGTAGTGGGTACAGCCGTTGCGCCCGTTTGTTTAAAAATAGTCAGTGTGCTCATTTTTTCATTCCTCGTGACCGCATTTCACATTCAAATAAAAATTCAAAGGCTTCAACATGGCGCATCGCCGATTCGATATTATCGCCCCAAGTATAAAAGCCGTGGCCGTTAATTAAATAACCAAATATTGGCCCGGCTTCTACTGACATATAGGTATCTACCTGATCTGCCAAACGCCCGATGTTCTGCTCATTTTTAAATATGGGAACCGTCACGCTGCATTCATGGCTATCGATGCCGGGAAAGGCTTTCAGTAATTCGTAATCCTGCAACACTAAATGGCCGACATGATGTTTAGACAATAAAGTGGCATTCACTGAATGCGGATGCAGTATCGAACGGGCGCTGGTGCGATTATAAATTTGTACATGCAACAACGTTTCTGCCGAAGGTTTGCGGCCATCGAGTGAATCGCCTGTGGCGCTCACCCGCATAATATCAGCCACCGTCAGCTTGCCCTTGTGGCGGCCGGAGACCGTAACGGCCAGTGTGCCATCGTTAAGCTTTGCCGAAAAATTGCCGCTGGTTGCGGGCACCATACCTTTTTGGTAAAGCACCTGGCCGGCTGCAACCAGCTCGGTCGCGCGTTGTGTGAAGTCGTCAATCATGGTGTTGGCCCTCCTCATGTTCCCGCGCATTGTAGCCCGTATGGCGCGACAACGAAATCTGGAAAATACGGCCAACTGATCGGCTTACTGACTCGTGACGCGAGCCATTGGGCACTGCAAACTTCACAGTGCTGGTGCTTAATTGGTACGATGCCTCTCCAGCCACGAGTTAGCAGTCACCGCCCGCCCATGCAAGACATCATCCTCACCACCTTAAACGCCCGCTACATTCATTGCAGCCTGGGCCTGCGTTACCTGCAAGCCAATATGGGCGTGCTGCAAGACCGCACCCAACTGGTGGAATACACCATTAACCAGCGCGCCATGGATATAGTAGAAGACCTGCTGTTACGGCAGGCACGCATTGTGGGTTTTGGTGTGTACATCTGGAATGTGGAGCAAACCGAAGCGGTGATACGTTTATTAAAAACCATCAGCCCGGAAACAATCATCATTATCGGCGGCCCGGAAGTCAGTTACGAATACGATGAACAATCGATTGTGCGTCATGCTGATCATTTAATCATTGGCCAGAGTGATTTAGCCTTCACCCAAACCTGCCAGAATTTATTCGCCAAACAACCGGTTAATAAAATTATTCATGCCCTGCCATTCGAGCTGGCGGATATACAACTGCCCTACAACTATTACACTGCAGAGGACATAGCTCACCGCATACTCTATGTTGAAGCTTCGCGCGGCTGTCCGTTTAAATGCGAGTTTTGTTTATCGGCACTGGATAAAACCGCCGTGCCATTTGATCTGGATTTATTTCTGGACACCATGCAAAGCCTGTACGCGCGCGGCGCAAGGCATTTCAAATTTGTGGATCGCACCTTTAATCTTAAAATCGAAAGCAGTGTGCGTATTATGGAATTTTTTCTGGCAAAAAATGATCCGGATTTATTTTTGCACTTTGAGTTAATACCCGATCACCTGCCGGAAAAACTCAAAACCGTCATCGCCCGATTCCCGCCACACAGCCTGCAATTTGAAGTGGGCATACAAACTCTGAATAACGACGTACAGCAGCTCATCAGCCGCAAACAAAATAACAGCAAGGCACAGGATAATTTACACTGGTTAAACCAGAACAGCCATGCGCATATTCATGCCGATTTAATTATCGGTTTACCGGGCGAAGACATGGCCAGTTTTGGACGCGGTTTAAATGAACTGGCGGCAATGAACCCGGATGAAATTCAGGTGGGGTTATTAAAACGTTTACGCGGCACACCGATCATTCGTCACACTCAAACCTATGGCATGCGTTACAACCCGCAACCGCCTTACACCATTTTGTGCAATAACCAGATTGATTTTGCCAGCATGCAAAGACTCACGCGTTTTGCACGTTACTGGGACATGATCATCAACTCCGGCCGCTTCAAATGCAGCAAGAATTTGTTACTGGGCAACAATGCATTCGAAAACTTTATGCAACTGTGCGACTGGCTGCACAGTGAAACCGCCCAGACCCATGAGTTTGCACTGGAACGATTATTCGGTTTAATACACCGGTTTTTAACCGACATTAAACATAATGCGATGGCTGACGTGGACGAAAACCTGCTCGAAGACTATCGCCGCTCCGGCTTGAAAGGCCCGGCGAAATTTATTCAGCAAAACAAGGTGTTTGAAAAACAGAAATCAGCACAGAATGCACAAAGACAAAAACGACATAGCCTATAAACTAAAAAATGCGGAGGCTCCTTAACCGCCTCCTCCGCAGCACAACTTAAGCCACGCGGCGTTTAATCAAACCCAAACCCAGTAAACCCGACAGCAGCAACGGCAACGCCGCAGGCACTGGTACCGGATGGAAATTTAGATTATCAAAGATTAACGCTTCGTTAAA
>JANOOU010000135.1:0-1938 GCA_031421475.1 Gammaproteobacteria bacterium
CCAAATTGTGGCGGCGGATTTGTTCCTAGGCCAATCAGGCCATCGAAAAATTGGAAAGGGGAAAATTTTCTCGGAAAGGATCCAGCGAGCACCAAGGTCAAGCACAGGCCGGTTGATCCTAACGCTCACGCGAAATTTTCGGCGGCGATTAAAATAATACCTCCAGAGAAGAGGTAGCCAAATGATATTGAAGGCGGCAACCCTACGCTTAAGCGGGGACTGCGCAAAAGCGCGCAGTCCCTTACACCCTTGCAATCTGCTATCCTTGTTGCATGAAAGTGAATGTAATCTTGGCAATGCTAAAAGCGGATGGTTGGTATCTTGCGACAACGCGAGGTAGCCATCGGCAATTCAAGCACCCCGTCAAGAATGGCCGCGTCACCGTGCCCGGAAAACCAAGCGATGATATAGCGCCCGGCACGTTGAACAGCATACTTAAACAAGCCCAGTTAAAGGACTAATCATATGCGTTACGCTATCGTTGTTGAAAAAGCAGAAAACAATTATTCGGCCTACGCGCCAGACTTGCCCGGATGCATCGCTACCGGTTTCACCGTCGAAGAGACCGAGCGTGAAATGCGTGAGGCAATTGAATTTCACATCGAGGGGCTTATCGAGGATGGGTTGCCCGTCCCACAGCCAGCAAGCATCGTTGAGTACCTTGAAATTGCGGCCTAACGTAACGCTCAAGCGGAACTGCGCAGTCCCTTTGCTTCGTTAGGGTATCACCGAGAAGACCATGAGTTCAGAAATTTTCATCGCACAGTCTGATAACGAAATACAAGGCTGCTTCCCCGTATTTAAAATGCTTCGTCCGCACCTGAACGAAAACGACTTTCTGCCTCAGGTCAGGCGGCAACAAGCTCAAGATTACAAAATCCTCGCACTCAAACACGAAGGCATTGTTAAAAGTGCGGCAGGCTTTCGTATTGCTGAATTTCTTGCGTGGGGCAAAGTGCTTTATATTGACGACCTCATAACCCTCCCGGAAGAAAAAAGGCGTGGTTATGCCGGAGAGTTACTTGATTGGCTCATTGCATATGCTCAAAACCATCAATGCGATGGGGTGCATCTCGATACCGGCTATACGCGCCATGATGCGCATCGGCTGTATCTGCGCAAAGGGTTTCAGTTCAAATCTCACCATTTGGCGTTACAGTTTGACTAAGCGCGCAGCCCTCAACTTCACTTAGCTAGCAAGAGATCACACAATGCCGAAACAAGCTCATTTCATCGCCGGATTGTTGGCAACGCTGACCATTGCCACCTTTTTCATCTCCACGGTTATCGTGGAGTTGTTTGGCTCTCATGAAGCCGTGGCGATCGTAAAGGCTCTGATCGTCATGCCCGGCCTGTTTATTCTGGTGCCTGCCATTGCAGTAACGGGTGGCAGTGGTTTCTTCTTGTCAAAGTCTCGCCAGGGGCGGGTCGTTGAATCCAAGAAAAAGAGAATGCCGTTCATTGCGGCAAATGGGCTCTTGGTGTTGGTACCGTGCGCCATTTTTCTTAACCGTTGGGCTGCTGCCGGTATATTCGACAGTACCTTCTATCTGGTTCAGGGTCTTGAGCTTTTGGCAGGTGCGGCAAATCTCACGCTCATGGGCTTGAACATCCGTGATGGGTTGATAATGTCTGGGCGTTTTCGCGCAGTCCCAAATGCTCGCTAACACTTCGCTCCATCGGACTTTCAAAAAGCTGCGCTTGCACGTTAGGGTTCTAATTACGAACTAAAAGAGTGGCTCTTATTCACATGAAATTGGATAGAGAAAATCGGAGGATTAAATGACAAACATGCGCACCTGCTCTCTCAGTGCATTGCTTTTCAGCGCGCTTATTGTCTCTGCGTGTTCATCTACAACAGTGGATTCATCGGCATCTGATGTTACAGCCTCCATCCTACGCACAACACCGTCGATTATCGGGCTGGTCACAGCTATA
>JANOOU010000136.1:0-8930 GCA_031421475.1 Gammaproteobacteria bacterium
GGGGCGATCTGCTGCATGATGTCACGCCGACCGCCAAACGCACCGACTGGCATACCACCGCCAATAATTTTACCCAGCGTGGTGAGATCAGGTTTGATGTTGTACAGCGTCTGCGCGCCACCCAGTGCCACGCGAAAGCCCGTCATTACTTCATCAAAAATAAGCAGGCTGCCATGTTTGTCGCACACATCGCGCAACGTTTGTAAAAAACCGGGTGCTGGCGGAATGCAGTTCATGTTGCCGGCCACCGGTTCCACAATGATGCAGGCGATTTCTTTGCCGAGACGGTCGAAGGTGTGTTGCACCTGATCGCTATCGTTGTAGTTAAGCGTTAGCGTTTGCTTGGCCAGTGATGCAGGCACACCGGGCGAACTGGGTACGCCCAGCGTCAAGGCACCGGAACCGGCTTTAACCAGCAGGGAATCGGAATGGCCATGATAACAACCTTCGAACTTTACAATGGTGTTACGGCTGGTAAAGCCTCGCGCCAGGCGTATCGCACTCATGGTGGCTTCGGTGCCGGAGCTGACCATGCGCACCATTTCTATCCATGGCATAAGCTGGCAGATTTTTTCTGCCATGTGCGTTTCAATTTCGGTGGGTGCGCCAAAGCTCAGGCCGCGTTCGGCGGCATCTTTCACCGCGCGGATCACATCGGGGTGTGCGTGGCCCAATATCATCGGACCCCAGGAGCCCACGTAATCAATGTAACGTTTGCCGTCAGTGTCCCAGATATAGGCGCCGGCAGCGCGGGATACAAACACCGGGTCGCCGCCTACGCCCTTGAATGCACGCACCGGCGAATTTACACCGCCAGGAATGTGTTGTTGTGCCTGGTTGAACAAGTCAGTCATGCTCATGGAGGGGCTTCCGATTACAATGGAACGGGTATTTTACAGGAAATAGAAGGAGTGATGTTTATGACGCAGCGTATTCGATGTGAATGGGCGGGTGACGATGCTCTCTACCACCGCTATCACGATGAAGAATGGGGCCGACCCTGCCGGGATGACCGGCATTTGTTTGAAATGCTGATACTCGAAGGCGCACAAGCTGGGCTCAGCTGGATCACTATATTGCGTAAACGCGAAGGTTACCGTCAGGCATTTGACAATTTCGATGCTGAAAAAATGGCGCGTTACAGCAGCCATAAAATTGAAAAGCTTTTGCTAAACCCTGAAATCGTGCGCAATCGTCTGAAAGTGAACGCCGCCGTTGTTAATGCAAAATGTTATTTACAAGTGTTGCAGGAATACAAATCGTTTGCCGATTATATTTGGCAATTTGTTGATGGCAAACCGATCGTTAATCACTGGAAAACATTGAAACACATTCCGGTTACCACAGCGCAAAGCGATGCCATGAGTAAAGATTTAAAAAAACGCGGTTTCAAATTTGTGGGCAGTACGATTTGTTATGCCTATATGCAGGCGGTGGGCATGGTGAATGATCATGTAACGAGTTGTTTTTGTTATAACAAACAAAAATAAATACTATTTATGCCTGAGCTCTCGCTAGAGTTTTATATTGAAGTGATGCAACTGGAAAATTCTGTGACCAGTTGTTGGTGCGTCCGCATGATATTGTAAAAAAAACAAGGGAGCGTTGTACTGGAAGTGTATCTATGGATGGCGGATGCTAGCTGTTTTCGGAGTCGTTATCAAATGCCACGTTAATGTGAACGCCAAGAAAATGGATGTGTACTTAAGGTGTGCAAATTAAATCTGTATATTATTCTAGGCATGTGTCATCTTCAGGTTATTGTAAATAAGAGCAGGCATGTTCTAGTTTGGTATGTAGGCAGCAGCATTCTTATCATAATTTTACAGACGTATGCCATAAGTACAGCAATGAATAGCTATGGCTTTTGTCTTGTTGTAGATTAAAGTGTAAATTTTGCGGAACTTAAATTAGTTTAACGGTTAAAAAATATGTATAATGGAAATGAAATTTTTTCACAAACACTGAGTGGCTCGTGCAAAGCACTCATTATTTAAATATATAAAAGGAATGTATATGAAATGTATCCACCATCTTGTTGCGACATTTTCGGTGTTAATTTTAGATATTGGGTTATGTGAATTTGCACAGGCTGCTGATATTGATGTAATAGCCAAGGCGTCTATAGGTAAAAAATCATCAGAGCTTGTTATTCGAGGCCGGAATTTTGCGCCGGATTTTGTGACACTGGATTTATTACTGACGGGCGCAATAAATAATTATTTTATTACCATTAATAACGAGTTGTCCATCAAGGACGATATCCAGAGCTACACTGACCTTGATAATTCTAATTTTGATGGCCTGATTTTTTATTCCCGCGCCGACACCAACATCACTTTTGGCTACAGTTTTGACATAGCGACCGTATTTGTCGGCGTGCGTACCGGCGAAACCAATGCGTATTACACTGCCAACAGCCGCGCTTTTGATACAACCAGTGGTGGTTACTATATCGGCTTCAGCAAAAATTATGTTTATAAGGATGTAGGTGCTTTTAATGGCAGCGTAGCAGTTGCGAGTCTTGATGGTGAAGTGGCGCTCTCTGAACCGTTTGTGGATACCAGTGCGTTTGTTGTGGGTGCGACACCACCAGCGAGCGTCAAAGGTAGTGCAATTGGTTTAAGTCTGGGTCTAGGGTGGACAGGGCGTGTTTCAGATGACACCAATTACAGCATTGATATAAAACTCAATCAATTTGATTTTGAGGATGACGTGGTATTTGGCGGGCTGGATTTAAGTTACCAGGAAAATTTCAAAACATTTTCTCTTGGGCTAACGCATTTCTTTTGATCTGTTGCGCATTATTTAAGTTTGAAAAATATAACCAAGGTATTTAGAGGGGTGTGTCATGAAAAATCGGATTTTTAAATCAGTTTTTGTCGCAGCAATCATTTTAATCAGTGTTTTTATGCAATCCTGCAGTTCATCCACTACAGGTGCTAACGAAGACAAAATAAAACCTGTCGTCACGCTCCTGCGAGTAACCGATGACAATAATATAGATAATGAAATAATTGGTGTGGCAACCATTCAATGGATAAGCGCCGAGCCGAATCCTAGCAAGGTAGATATTTATTTATCCGTTGATTCAGGTGTGAGCTACCTAGGCGAGCCTATAGCGAAAGGCAAAAACGACACAGGTGAATACACATTCGATACCAATACGGTAGATGACTGCCGTCAGTGTCGCATCAAAATCGTAGCGCGAGATGTTGTGGGCAATGTGAGTGATCCAGCTGAATCCTCTGCGGATTTTATTATCAATAATGTGCCTCAGGTGTTGGGTGCGGCGGTGTATTACGATTCAGATCATAATGGCCCTGACAATGGAGATTTAATTGTGGTTCCATTTGATAAAGATCTTGAGTTACGCACCCAGATTGCGAGCGATATTTTTATAGTTCCCGTGCTCGGAGATAACATCGGGCCGTTTGCAAAAGTGGCCAGAGGTGTTAATGCGAATGAACTGGTGATTACCATGAATGATGTGGAGCCATTTACGGGTCATTTGCATGTAGGTAAGAAGTTTAGTTTAACTCGATTGCATCGCACGGCACCATCCGGGCTTAATATAAGAAATAATCTTGCAGATGGAATACTGTTTGCGCGTGATACAGGGCGTACTGCTGCTGCTGTGCTCGAAGGAATTGATATGGCACCAGGATTTTCAAAGCTGGAGGTGAATACGCTATATAACGAAGGCACAATTCGAGTTGGCGATCTGGATAACGATGGGGATATGGATCTGGTTACAAACGATGTTTATTTGAATCAAGGTGACTGGGTTTACACGGATGCTAATCAGATCAGCGCAAACAGCCCTGCTATAGGCGACATTGATGCTGATGGCGACCAGGATATTGTGAGTGGAGGTGGCTGGTATCGTAATAATGGATCCGCAGTTTTTACCGGGCCAATACAGACCGGCTTGCCAACGGCCAAGGCATTAATAGACCTTAACAACGATAAGTACCCGGATTTAATTGGAGCTGATTACGTGTGGTTGAATAATGGAGCAGGTGCATTTGTTTCAAGTCAGCCATTCAGTGCGGGAATAAATTATGTGGTGACTGACAACAATGGTGATGTAAGTATATTGGCAGGGTTAACAATATGGAAAAATAACGGCCAAGGTATTTTTGTCAATACCGAGCAAACATTCAGCGGTAGTTTGAATTTTGCTTCATCTGCAATGGGTGATGTAGATAATGATGGTGATCTTGATATAGTTGAAGGTATTGATGACCGCCAGCCTAACAAGGTGTGGTTTAACAATGCAAACGGCAGTTTCTCGGATTCTGGTCAGCGGTTGGGAGAAGCAACGACTCAATCAGTGGTTTTGTTTGATGTAGATGAGGATGGCGATCTGGATATGTTAGAAGGAAACTATGGTTCCTATGGTTTTGATTTTAGAGTGGGAGAACCAATAAGAATTTATCTCAATGATGGACGTGGCTATTTCACAGATTCAGGCCAGAAATTGGATACGGGCTCTGAAAATACCATACAGCTTTTGTTGGCGGATTTGGACAATGACGGTGATCAGGATGTGATAGAAAGATTAAGATCGGAATCGTCCAGATTTTGGCTCAATTCAAAACGGCATATGCGCCAGAATTATTTTATCGACTCTGGTCAGGCATTGGGAAATGTTGTTCCAATTGCCTTACATGATTCAATTGTGCTGGGAGATATTGATCATGATGGTGATTTGGATATGGTTAGCGGAGGTTATAATGTCGCTGCACAAATATGGAAAAATAACGGCGAAGGGATCTATAGTCTTCATATGAAAATTGCCGAGCTAGGTGATCGTTCTGTCTATTTTGGCGACATTGATACTGATAGTGATGTAGATGTAATTGCGGGCGATCAATTATGGTTAAATTCAGGCAATGGAAATTTCAACAATTCAACACAGCTACTGGCCAATGGCGAAGATGTATTGGCATTGGGCGATTTTGATGCTGACGAAGATTTGGATGTTGTCAGTGGAAATGGTTCAATCTGGTTGAATAATTACAATGGTTCTGGGTTAGGTGTATTTAGTGATTCTGTGCAAACGATTGGTGGAGGAATAATTGTACCGAGTGATATTGATCGTGATGCTGACATTGATCTTATTAGTGGTGTCAGGGCATTTAGCGCACCTTCAGTCACTCACATTTTTAGAAATGATAGCGACCTATACGTTGATACCGGTCAGAATTTCGGTGTGGACTTTTTCACTAATGCACTGGCTGTGGGTGATTTGAATGGAGATGGCTATCCTGATTTAGTTCAGGGCGGTCGTTATGAATCGCATGAGGTGTGGCTCAATAATGTGCAAACCAATCCAGGATTGGGTGTGTTCACCCTTACACAACAAATTCTCAGTAGTGATTATACACGTTCTATAGCTATGGGTGATATCGACAGCGATGGTGATCTTGATGTGGCTATTGCCAGTTTTGATCAATTTGGAGTTAATACTAATCGTATCTTGATGAACAATGGTAATGGTGTATTAACTAGTGCTGCGAATCAGGCGCTAGGTGACAGCTCGCGTGTTTTTGTCATGGGAGACATTGATGGTGATGGAGATTCGGATATTATCGATGGTGGGCAAAACAGGCCAATTCGAGTTTGGTTAAATGATTTTTAGCGACAGATTTCTGATGGGCTATCTGTAAAATATTTGTATTGCATGACAAGAAGATAAAAAATCAGAAACCGCCAACCGGGCGGAATTTTTTCCTTGGTTCCGGTGGTGGTGTAGCGCTGTTTTGTTGTTCAGGCAGGGGTTGTGGTGATAATGCTTGCGTTGGGTACAGATTTTTCATTCCACTGATTTTCGACTGGATTGCTGCCAGCTTGCTGTGTGAGGGGGCAATGGCAATGGCAGATTTCATGTATAGGTTGGCCTTGTCAAAATCATTGTTCGAGGCTGATTCAATGGCGAGTGATAAGTAATTTTCAGCAACCCGGTTGATACCATCGCTGGCGTTGCGGTTGCTGCCATCTATTTGCAGTACGGCTTTGTAGTTTTCATAGGCTGGTTTGAGCTGGGAGTCGAGTAAGTTGTTTTCTGCGCTGGCGAGCAGGCTGTTTATCCTTTGTGCTTTTTCGCGGAGCTCCTTTCCTTTTGCGGCATCTTTAGCAGATTTTAGTTCGTCTTGCAGTTGCTGTTGGCGATCTATTTCTGTTTGCAGACGTGACTGAGTCGCGGCTGTGTGTTCTTGCTCCAGTATCAAGGCTCGATCACGCACTTGTTTTTCTTCAGACTGTTTTATGCTTTCGGCTTGTGCACGGAGTTGTTCCTGTTGCAGTCTTTCTTGCTCAACTTGTTGTGCTAGCAAAGCCTGCTGTTGCTGACTGTAATAAAAATAACCCGCGATGAATACGAATAACAGTGTGCTAACTCCCAGGCCGGAAACCAGAAGTTTGTTTATTTTATGTTTGTAATGGGCGGTATTAACCGGCGGCACGGTCCGTTTACCTGGCGTCGCGTGTTGAATAACGGTTGCGTGATTATTTAAAGTAGCCTGACTGGCCATTCCGGTTAATATCAGGCTATTGAAATCAACAATAATTTCAGCGCAGCTTTGATAACGATCGTCCTGATTTTTAGCCATCATCAAATTAAGTACCGGCTGGTAGACAACCAGATCACTTTCAAGCGTGGGCACAGGTTCGGTGACGTGTTTAAGAATAACGGCGATGGTGGATTCAGCAGTGTAGGGTACCTTCCCGGTGAGTGTTTCGTAGAACACGGTACCCAGGCTGTAAATATCTGAACGTGGACCGATTTCCAGGCCGTGCCCTTGTTCAGGGCTCATATAATGCGGTGTGCCGATAATGGTGCCGGTTGATGTCATCTTGCTGGCGACATCGGTTGAACGTGCAATACCGAAATCAGCCAGCACTGCCGATCCATCTTCACGAAACATGATGTTTTCAGGTTTTACATCGCGATGCACAATGCCCTTGCTGTGTGCATAACCCAGTGCCGCAGCAATTTGTTTGATAATTTCGAGGGCTTGTGTCGAGGTGAGACCATTTTTTATTTTTTGATCCAGCGTCATGCCACCGGGCAAATATTCCATGGCGATATAGTGGTGGCCATTGTGTATATTCACATCATAAACTGTAACGATATTTTGATGACTAAGATTGGCAACAATGCGGGCTTCGCGCATGAAACGCTCGCTGAAATTGAATTCATCATTGGGATGTGCAGCCATCACCTTAATAGCCACCCGGCGATGCAGACCTTCGTGCACAGCAAGATAGACCGTGGCCATGCCGCCCTTGCCGATTTCTTTTTCTAATTTATATCCGGGTAATTCCAACATAATAATATCGTAATTTAAGTGTGTGGCCTGATATCAACGATCTCTGCGCATTCCTGCTTTGGCAGTTGCTTATCATAGCCTGTTTGTAGAATGTTGAAGCGAATATTAACAGGGCTAAACCGCAGATAAAGATGAGAGTGCGAGATGTGCTGGTTTCCAATGAGATGCTGCATATGGAGTAAGTTTAGAACCACGCTGAATATTTATCACAACGTTCTTGAATGTTTTTTGCTTCAAAAATATCCGTAATTAGAGCTACCATATCTGAGCCAGCCTGAATCAGGGGGGCTACATTTTCGAGGGTAATGCCACCAATAGAGCAAACAGGTATTTTTAATTCCTGTTTTGCGCGGGTCAGTAATGTAATGTCGGCACGTATTGCATTTGGCTTGATATGGGACGGAAAAAAACTTCCAAACGCTATATAATCCGCACCGTTTTTTTCAGCTGCTACCGCCATATCAAACTGGTTGTAACATGATACACCAATAATCTTATTACCAAGTATGCTGCGAGCGCTTGCCAGGGTAGTGTCGTGGTTGCCAATGTGTACGCCATCGGCATCGATCTGCAATGCCAGTTCAACATCATCGTTGATGATAAAAGTGGCCTGATAGTTATTACACAGTTTTTTTAGTGCGGTGGCTTGTTGCATGCGCTTGATGATGTCGTTTGATTTATCCCGGTATTGAATAATGCGTGCGCCGCCGCGCAAAGCCTGTTCTATGGATTCAGAAAATTGGTTTTGCGGAATTAAGGTTTCATCAGTAATGACGTACAGGCCACGTAAAGGCTCTTTTGCAGATCGATTCACGTTGCAGCCCAATAGAAACGGTCTGGAATAAGTTGTCCCTTCCCAAATTGATGCGCGTGAAGAAGCGAGTTGTAACTGTAATCCAGCGCCTGTTGTGCGGCGTCGATAGTATTGGTTTTTTTCGCAATCAATGCGGCGAGGCTGGCAGTCAGTGTGCAGCCTGAGCCGTGATATTCGTTGGGCAGACGTTGGTAGGTAAATGTTTGTAAATGCGTCGTGCCCCGATACAGATGGTGTTGCACGTCGTGCGTATCGGCGTGGGTGCCGGTTAACAACAAATATTTCACACCTGTTTTTGCAAGTTGTTCAATGACATATGATTTGTCGGAAGTTATGTCGTAGCCACTGAGTTTGTGTGCTTCCAGCGTGTTCGGTGTGGCGATATGGGTGTGTGGCAAAATTAAGTGGTTAATAGCATCCATTAAATGCGAAGTTGATAAAGCACCACCGCCACCCGCAGCCAGTATGGGGTCAACAATGACTGGAATATGCGGATGATCCGTTAATAAATCGTGAATAGCTCTTGCTATGGCAACGCTGCCTAACATGCCAATTTTTATGGCGCTGACATTCATGTCATTTAACACGGCACGGGCCTGGCGTAACAGTAATTGTGCATCTACACATTCAAAATGATGAACATTGTGCGTGTCCTGTACGGTTAATGCGGTGATGATACTGGTGGCGTGGCAATGCTGTGAAGCAATGGCTTCGATATCGGCCTGAATACCTGCTCCACCGGTTGGATCAAGTCCGGAGAAACACAATACGATGGGTTT
>JANOOU010000137.1:0-1550 GCA_031421475.1 Gammaproteobacteria bacterium
TCGGCATCGGTAAGGCTAATTACCAGCTCACCGCTAGCTTCGGTACTGGATGAAGATTTACTGCATGCACCCAGGCTAAACAACATAAACAAACTTAACAGCAACGCCAATGCGCGGCTGAATACAGCAACTGATCTTATACGGTTCATGGGATGGCTCCTTGGTTATACGAGAGATGCACGCTCACGAATTGACGTGCTAACGGGTTAAACGCAGGCCGCAGGGATTGGTTGACACGAAATGGAGGCGGGCTGAAAAATTGATGTATGATGACTGTTAATACACCGATGTTTTCATAATGTATTGGGTCTATTTGTACTGACGTAAACCCATTCATGCGGTTTAGTATTGCACTCAATCGGGCAGACCTACATTACGTTTTTATCCTGCCCTCGACTTATTTTTTAGTATCGATGAGTTTAATTATGGCTGATTGCTGCAACAACAAATCTTGCGAAATTGAGACCCTGCGTAACCGTCAGGGCACCATACTAAAAATTGTGCTGGCAATTAACGCTGTGATGTTTTTAATTGAACTCACAGCAGGGCTGATTGCAGGCTCTGTTTCGCTGCTGGCCGATTCACTGGATATGCTGGGTGATACGCTGATTTACGGCTTTAGTATTTACGTTATAGCCGGTACTCCAAAAATGAAAGCCCATGTCGCTCTGCTCAAGGGTGGTGTTATGGCGGCCTTCGGCGTTTTTGTTCTGGCGCAGGTGGTTTACAAAATTATATTCCCGCAAGTGCCGGTGTTTGAAACCATCGGCGCCATTGGTCTGCTGGCACTCGCCGCAAACAGTATTTGTTTTGCGTTACTTTGGCACCATCGAACTGACGACATCAATATGAGCTCAATCTGGTTGTGTTCTCGCAACGACGTCATAGCGAATATCGCCGTACTATTTGCTGCCGTCGGGGTGTGGTTTACCCACGCCGGCTGGCCCGATATTGTTGTTGGTCTGGCACTGTCGGCCCTGTTTTTGCAATCTGCACTCTTTGTATTGCGCGGTGCCATGGCGGAACTTCGGGTTATTAATACGGTTGGATCCGGTTAAAATCATCTGTGTAATCTGTGGAAATTTCTGGTAAATATCTCATGCATCCAGTTTCTGCCAACGCTCATAAGCCTGTTGCAATTCTGTTTGTAATTGCTGCCAGCGTAATTGCGCGGCATTAATCGCTGTCTTCTCCTGCTGATAAAAACTGGGCGCATTCATGGCTGTTTGTAAAGCAGCCATTTCAGCTTCAAGTGCTTCAATTTTTGCAGGCAGGGTTTCCAGTTCACGCTGGTCTTTATAACTTTGTTTTTTACCCGTAGCCGGTGCACTTGCCTTCGCTACTGGCTGTATTTTTTCATTACGTTGTTTTTTAATTTTTACTGCGATTTGAAGTTTCCACTTTACGACCGGGGCTCCCGAAATTATTCTCGCCTTTCTGTAGTTCAGCTTTCTGGATAGGTCTTTCAGTATTTTTCAGTGACTCAATCTCATTCTTTTCCTGTGCTTCGATGCTTGTCCATTGAATAGTCTTCTTTTTTGGAATTTTGG
>JANOOU010000138.1:0-3357 GCA_031421475.1 Gammaproteobacteria bacterium
TTAAACCTTTAAAAAAATTAATCCGAAAATGCTTTTATTTAAATCCCAACACATCCTGCATATCGAATAATCCTTTGGGTTTATCTTGCAACCACAAGGCTGCGCGCACTGCGCCTTTGGCAAAAGTCATGCGGCTGGAAGCCTTGTGGGTAATTTCTATGCGCTCACCGGCACCGGCAAACATTACGGTGTGATCACCGACTATATCGCCTGCACGAATGGTTTCAAAACCAATGGTTTTGCGATCGCGTTCGCCGGTGTTGCCTTGACGGCCATAGACTGCGCAATCATCCAGATTGCGCCCCAGCGCTTCAGCCACCACTTCACCCATGCGCAAGGCTGTACCGGATGGCGCATCAATTTTATGACGATGGTGGGCTTCAATAATTTCAATATCAACATCATCGCCTAAAACGGATGCGGCCATTTGCAACAACTTCAAACATAAATTTATGCCCACACTCATATTGGGCGCAAATACTATGGCTATATCACGCGCTGCATGTTCAATTATTATTTTTTCTTCCGCAGAAAAACCGGTAGTGCCTATGACCATTTTTTTAGAATGTTTTTTGCAAAAATCAATGTGGTCTAGCGTGGAATCAACAGAGGTGAAATCAATCAACACATCAAAATCATTTTTTACTTTGTTAATATCGTTAATTATTTTTACATTGAGTTTGCCAACACTGGCCAGCTCTCCGGCATCGGCGCCCAATAAAGAGCTATCGAGTCGTTCCAGCGCTACACTAACCCGGCAATTCTTCGTTTGATGACAGGCTTCAATAAGTGTGCGGCCCATGCGGCCACCCGCACCTGCAATAGCAATATTCAACATGCTGCCTACCTTAAATATTTATTGTATGTGATCGAGAGGGGACAATTACAAACTACCGCTACCAATACCGTTATCAATTACTGCTACCAACAACTGCTACCAACTAATATAGCTGTAACCTTGTTCCTGTAATTCCATAATATCTGCAGCGCCAACTTTTACCACCTTAACAAATGGCAACATATCCTCGGCGGTCCAACCCAGTGATGTCATGGTATTTCCGCAGGCGTGAAATTTTACACCATATTGGGAAAGACTGGTTACACGTTGACGGGTTTCATTATCGACAGTACGTTTTGGCTTTTTAGCGAGTATATGAATACCGGGGCCAAATGCAGTGACGACAATATTGATATTATCGTTATATTGACGCAACATTTCACCAACAGAAAACAATACAGCATGGTGATAACTTTGTTCCGCCTTATTGAATTGATAAATAATATTATGATCGGTAGGATCACCTGGAAATCGTGTAACGGGAACGGGAACAGTATCCGTACTGGCTGCAGTAGCTGAACGAATTGCCAGTATACCTGTGCCGTAGGTGAGTAATCCGGTTAGCCAACGGCGGCGTGATGTCACAGTGATCTCCTAGAGTTTCATATCATCAAAAAACTTCTTTACACCATTCATCCAGGAACGGCTTTGCGGATTATGCATATTGCTATCCGAGCTCATACTGGTTTCAAATTCCCGCAATAATTCTTTTTGTCTGGCAGTCAGTTTCACCGGTGTTTCTACCACAACCTTGCAAATCAAATCGCCAATACCACCACCACGTACGGGCGCAACGCCCTTGCCTTTTACACGAAATAATTTACCGGTTTGTGTTTCAGGCGGGATTTTCAGCATCACTCGACCATTAAGTGTGGGCACTTCGATATCACCACCTAATGCCGCAATCGCTATGCCAATCGGCATTGTACAAACTAAATTGCTGCCATCCCGTTCAAAAATCGCATGTGGTTTTACATGCATCTGTACATACAAATCACCGGCCGGGCCACCGTTTTCACCGGCCTCACCTTCACCCGATAAACGAATGCGATCCCCATTATCCACACCGGGTGGTACTTTAACAGACAGTGTTTTGCGTTCTTCAACACGGCCCTGCCCATGACAATCATGGCAGGGATCCTTAATCACCTTGCCGGTGCCATGACAATGCGGGCAGGTTTGTTGAACCGAAAAAAAGCCTTGCTGAATACGCACCTGGCCAGTACCGCCGCAGGTGCTACAGCCAGTAGGCTGTGAACCTTTTTTGGCACCTGATCCGCTACAGGTTTTACAGGCGATCAGTGTTGGAATTTTAATTTTTACAGTGGTGCCGGCAACAGCCTCTTCCAGATTTAATTCCATGTTGTAACGTAAATCAGAACCGCGATAGGCACGGCTGCGTGAGCGTCCGCCACCGCCACCGCCAAAAATATCGCCGAATACATCGCCGAATATATCGTTGAAGTTGGCGCCGCCGCCATGACCACCTCCGGCCGCTGACGCATCAACACCCGCATGACCATATTGGTCATAAGCGGCGCGTTTTTGCGCATCCGATAACACATCGTGCGCTTCTTTAACTTCTTTGAATTTATCTTCCGCGCTCTTGTCATCGGTATTACGATCGGGATGATGTTTCATCGCCAATCGACGATAGGCTGTTTTCAGATCGGCTTCGTTCACATCGCGTGAAACGCCCAACACTTCGTAATAATCACGTTTTGCCATGGTTTTTACAGTCACTTCTAATCTTTAATAGTTATGCAACATACTGTGCTTTATACGCACAAAATGCCTGATGTGTTCAGGCATTTTATACAGCGTTATCAGATAGCATTGCCAAACAATTATTTATCGTCCTTCACTTCCTCAAACTCTGCATCCACGACTTCGTCATCCGCCTTGTTTTTACCAGACTGCTGACCTCCGGCCTTGCCATGTGTGGCCGAATCCTGCGTTGCACCACCTGCCTGTTGTGACTGGGCATAGGCTTTTTCAGCAATCTTGCCTGCGGCTTCGGTTAAGGCAGCTGTCTTCTGCTCGATTAAATCCTTGTCGTCTCCTTTCGTGGCTTCTTTCAGGGCTTCAACCGCTTTATCTATGCCTGCTTTTTCACCGCTATCCACTTTATCGCCCAGATCTTTCAATGATTTCTGCACGCTATGAATCATGTTATCAGCAGCATTACGCGCGTCGACCAGTGCTTTTGCCTTTTGATCTTCGTCGGCATGCGCTTCGGCATCCTTCACCATTTTTTCCACTTCTTCATCCGACAAACCGCTGGAGGCTTTAATGACGATGGATTGCGCCTTGCCAGTTGCCTTGTCTTTTGCCGATACATTTAAAATGCCGTTGGCATCGATGTCGAACGACACTTCAATTTGCGGTACACCGCGTGGTGCCGGCGGAATGTCACTCAGATCAAAGCGGCCAAGTGATTTATTACCATTGGCCATCTGGCGCTCACCCTGCAATACATGCACGGTTACCGCAGTCTGGGTGTCATCGGCTGTAGAAAA
>JANOOU010000139.1:0-3432 GCA_031421475.1 Gammaproteobacteria bacterium
GGGGACGCGCTAAAAGCAGCGCGCCCCTTAATACTTAATACAACGTTGAGGCTGTAGAAAAACCCAATTGAAAATATTTCGATTACGTACCGAAAATAATTGGCTTCCCAGAATGCACCCGAATCGACGATCACAGTGTCGGGAAAGGTTTTCGCCATCCATCCATTTTGCTGTCAAAATATTTTTTAATCGTTTCTCTACAGCCTCGTTAGACATTTACAATAACGGTATACGCACATGAAGCGCATCATGTACATCGAATGCAAGGGCGAAGGACTCGACGGGCCAGGCCGTATCGGATGGGTGGAAATTTCTCGTTCCACACGATCTTATGTTTATGGGGGCAAACGATTTCTGAAAACGAAATCTGGTTATAAATATAACTGCATCGAGGAAGACACCGGAGTGCACTATTGGATATCTGGCCCCAAGAAGAAAGGCGGTGACAAACTGTATGGTGGCACGGTCGAAATAGACGACGATGCGAGAGCTGAATACTGGACCAAGATTCGGGAGAAACCTGAATTCATAAATGAAACATGGGCGTCGTAACTAAAACATGTCTAACAATGTATTCAAGTTCGCTCCCTTCGGTCGCTTAACACAACGTTGGACATAACCCAGAATCTTCCTATGACTACTGAAATATTCATCGCAAATACAGACACGGAAATTGAATCATGCTTTCCCACTTTCAGCGCACTTCGTCCCCATATTGAGCAGAAGAATTTTCTTGCTCAAGTTCGCCGTCAACAGGCTCAGTCTTACCAAATTCTCGCTCTCCGCCATGAGGGCAGGATAAAAAGTGCCGCTGGTTTTCGGTTCGCGGAGTTTTTGGCATGGGGAAAAGTACTTTACATCGACGACTTAACAACTCTTCCCGGTGAAACATCAAAGGGTTTTACTGGCTCTCTGCTCGATTGGTTAATCAATCATGCAAAGTCTAGCCATTGTCAGGGAGTTCACTTGGATACAGGCTACGCACGTCATGCGGCGCACCGCCTGTATCTGCGCAAGAAGTTCCTGCTTAAAAGCCACCATCTTTCGCTGGAGTTTTAGCGCTATGCCCAACCCATCATTCCACCGATTTACCTTTGCTAACACAGGCGGAAATTTCACCCACCTCTTCAGCCATCAGCGATAGGCAAGATCTTCTCCCCCGGTATTTTTGAAATCCTGTTTATCCTGCAACGCCTGCACCGCTTTGAGCACGTCGTTATAGGCGTCTTAATTCATGGGTCTGTACCTGGTAGCAAGTCTGCGGATAGAATGCGGGCTGAATTATTATATGAACCGCCGTCACATTGGTTTCGACATAGTGATGACTGCGAGACCACACGGATAGAAAATAATGAAACAAGCAATACTCGCCCTGTGTTTTTTGACATGGATGTACTCCATTCACGCCGCTTATGCAGCACCACCTCCAGCCAATTGGATGCCCGCCCTGCAACCCCCCGCGCAAGGTGAATTCCGTGATCCCCTGGAAATGCTTCGCATCAAGCTACCGGCCAATTTACCCCTGGAAACGCTCAAAACCCTGGCGCTTGAGCTCGATAACATTGATGTTACGGCCATGGTTTCGCGTAATGGCGATTATGCCGAACTCACCCCTTTACAAGCTCTACCCTGGGGCATGCACACCTTACGCCTGGTGGAATACGCAGCCGATGGCAGTATTAACGAAAAAGCCTATTGGGAATTTCAGGTACGCCGCAACAGCGCTTTTAGAGAAGTTGATTACGCCGCCAATATCCATTTGATGGCCAGTCAGCGTATCGCTGATAAAAACCTGATAGCTCCCGAGCCCAATGAATTTACCGGCCAGGGCAGCGCGATCATGCAGGGGCGGGTAGCTGATGATGACTGGGACGTCAGCGGCCAGATGGATCTGATCTTCAACTCGGAAAGTCTGCCTCCCATTAAGGATCTGGATCTGGCCAGTTATCTGGTAACTGGCCGTCAAAACGCTAACCAGTTAAACCTGGGCCACCACAGCCTGGCGCAAAACAGCCTGGTCATGGAAGGTTTTAATCGCCGCGGTTTGTCGGCCAGCACGCGGCTTGACACCTTCAACAGCGCCGCTACCGGTTTTGTGATGCGGCCCGATATCGTGCTCGGCTTCCGCCAGGGCCTGGGGCTTTCTGACAGCACCAACCGGGTTAACGGCATCGTTCTCGAAAGCCAGCCGCTGCAAAACCCCGAAGCTTTATACATGGCTGCCACGTATTTAACCGGCGAACAAACCCTGCCGGGGGCCACGGTGGGCTCCATCATCAACAACCAACAGGGTGACGCCATGTCACTGCTGGCTGATTCCACGGTGGTGGATCGGCGTTTGCGTGTGCGTGGTGAAGTGGCCGCCTCAAAAGTCAGCATTGACTACATCGATCCGCTGGCCACTGACCTGCGCGACGAAAACAACCAGGCCATGTCCCTGCTCACCACCTGGACACCCTTAGCCGTACCTGGGCAAACTTTTTTCTGGAATACCGGGGTTGAAGCTAGCCAGGTTGATACCTTTTTTGCCAGCCTCGCCAATCCCACCTTGCCCGCTGACAAAAAACTCAACCGCCTGTTTTTCAACACCGATTGGTCAGGCATCAGCGCGCAACTCTCTACCGCGATTGAAACCAACAACGTCAACCATCTCGACGATCGCCCGGTTATCGAAACTCGCGTCAATCAGGCCCTGCTTAACTATGCGTTCTATTCGCCGCCCGATGAAAACAGCTGGATTAACTGGCTGGGCATGCCGTCACTGAGTGTGCAATGGCGCGGCATGGCCCAGGAACAAATTGAAGCAGCGGTCACCGTGTTTTATCAAGACCTAAAGCTCGATACCGATATTACCCAAATCAGTAACAACTTCAGCCATAGCAGCTGGAGCTGGGGCTGGCTCTATGGCGAAAGCGAACAAATCGATCGCATCAATGTGCTGGAACAGCTCACTTACATGCGCGGCCTCAATGCCAATATGCGTATCGGCGAACACGTCAGTATCATGCCCTCCCTGCAACAACAAACCACGCAATTCTCATTTGATGGCAGCGAATCCGACACACAAATAGCCAGCCTCAGTAGCCAGTTTTTGGTGCAAGACTCGTGGAATGGCAGCCTGATGTTTAACAAAGCGCTCACCACCAGCAATTCCACTTCTTTTCCAGCCATGGACAGCACCACCGACACCGTCGCCCTGCAGTTCACCTGGAACTGGATACTGCCGAAAAACAATCACCTGGGGTTTGATGTGATATTGAGCGGCACCTGGCAGAAACTGGAAGATGCCATCACCGTGATCAACAACACAGAAACCTATCAGGTGTTTTTAAGCCTGGCGATGAAACTGCCGATGAGTTCGGCGCCGTAAAGGAATCATACAATGAAAAAAATACTGTTGATCTCACTGATATACCTGACATCACTCACCAG
>JANOOU010000140.1:0-6288 GCA_031421475.1 Gammaproteobacteria bacterium
GCCTGATTGATCTCGCTGATAAACCCCTGGGGCGTTTATTACCCGAACAAGCTGCGCGTAAATTACAACACAAACTGGGCGAATTGCTAATTGACTGGCATCTTGGACGCAGCTTGGTCAGCGTCAATCATACAATCAATAACACATCATCAGCTTATCAACTCACGCTGGATAATCAGGCCCACATCAATACCGATCTGGTACTTTCTGCAATCGGTCTGCGGCCCAATAAACAAATAGCCGAAACGGCGGGTATTAAAACCGGCCGTGGCATCATCACCAATACTATTTTACAAACATCCGATGAACATATTTTTGCGCTAGGCGATTGCGCCGAAATCGACGGCACCGTATTGCCATTTATCATGCCGATTATGCTGGGTGCACGCGCACTGGCTAAAACATTACTCGGTGAGCCAACCACCCTCACATACCCCCCTATGCCCGTTGTTGTTAAAACACCGGCCCACCCGGTAGTCGTCTGCCCGCCACCACTCAATGTTGCAGGCAGCTGGCAGGAAGAAACTTTCGGTGATGGCATCAAGGCAGGCTATTACAACAAAAATAATCTATTAGGGTTTGCATTAACCGGCGAAGCGATCTCGGAAAAACAGAAGCTGGTGAAACTAATGCAGTCTGATAACGTGACAGAATGATGACATTAGTTAATGATTCGGTTAGCCTTGCTGCTACAAAAATGCTGCTACCCGGGATACGGACATGAAACACACCATTACCACTCTTGCACTGACATTATTTCTGGTTGCACACGGCCAGTCTCTGGCGGCCACGTCCCCCTATTCAGCATCCGGTAGCAGCAAAACCACCCCATCATCCACTACCCGATCCACTACTGCCAAGCCCACGCCTGCAACCAAGTCCACGCCTGCCGCCAAACCCAAAAAACCTGCACCCAAAGCGACGGCCATACCGCCTCCACCTCCGCCGCCTCCGCCCAAGGAAGAATCTTTTTTCAGCAACATGAGTTTTGGACTGGCGTTCATAGGCCAAAATGTTGACGTAACCAATAAGAATGGCGCCACCAGTACAACCAGTAGCGAATCCGGCAGTGGCATAGGTATTTATGCCGACAAATTTATCGACGGAAACTATCGTCTCAATGGCACACTCGGTTATGTCAGCTACGACAATTTTATTATTACCTCACTCACCGCCTCCGCCGATTACATTGTCCCGCTTAATCCCAGCTTCGCGTTGTTTGGTGGCCTGGCCGCTGGCGGTGCCGGACAAAAATACTCTAATTCCAGTTTTAGCGACATGTCACTCGCCATGGTTTACGGCGCACAACTCGGCGGCATTGTATTTATCAGCGACAATTTGATGCTGGAACTGGGTTATCGCTTACGATTAACCAATCTTGAAACCGAAATTTCCACAGCGCCCGGCACAACGGAGACGATTGATCAGCTGAATGAAACCTATTTGAGTCTGGTTGTTTCGTTTTGAGACGAAGAGAAAAAGAAAACGCAAATATACGCAAATAAAAAAGAATAAATCATGAGCAAAAAACTCATGTGGATCGGCCTTCAGACTGGCCCACAAAAAATGCTCAATCCATAAATCCATTCGCGTTCATTCATCTTTTATTTACGTGATGCACAGGGATGTGCGCATAGAGCGGCGCATTTGCGTTAAGTCTTTTCTTTTGCATTAATTTTTTTTCCCGCTTCCGCCTGCTCCACCGCCAGCACTTCGCGCATCATTTCAATCACGCTATCCGGGTTGAGTGAAATCGACGAAATACCCTGCTCCACCAGCCAGCGCGTAATTTCGGGAAAGTCGGATGGTGCCTGGCCGCAAATACCGATATATTTTCCGGCTTTTTTGCATGCATCAATCGCCATTTTCATCATCAATGTCACCGCTTCGTTCCGTTCATCAAACCCCTGAATCAACCCGGAATCGCGATCAACACCTAAAGTAAGCTGCGTTAAATCGTTGGAGCCAATCGAGAAGCCATCGAAGTTCCGCAAGAATTTTTCGGCAAGCAAAGCGTTTGCCGGTATTTCACACATTAGAAATACTTTTAAACCTGCATCACCACGCGACAAACCATATTGCCCCATCAAGGCCAATACTTTCTCGGCTTCCTCTACACTGCGCGCAAACGGAATCATCACATCAACATTATTCAAACCCATGTGATCACGTACTTTTTTAATGGCTTCGCATTCCAGTGCAAAACAATCACGAAATGCATCAGATGGATAGCGATAGGCGCCACGGAAGCCAAGCATCGGATTTTCTTCTTTTGGCTCATACAAATCGCCGCCTAGCAGCGACGCATATTCATTGGATTTAAAATCCGAAAAGCGAACAATAACCTGCCGCGGATAAAACGCAGCGGCAATCGTTGCAATACCTTCAGCCAGTTTTTTAACGTAGTAACTGCGGGCATCCGGGTAACCCGAAACTATATCATTTATTTTCTTCTGCAAAGGCAGGTCAAGTTTTGCATGATCCAGCACGGCACGCGGATGCACACGAATACTGTTATTAATAATAAACTCGATACGCGCCAGGCCAACGCCATCAACCGGCAGGAAGGAAGCTTCAAACGCCATCTCTGGATTGGCGAGGTTCAACATAATACGTGTCGCCGGTTTTTGCATGGCCGAAACATCCAGCGTTTCGACGCGGAACGGTAATTCACCTGCAAACACAAAACCCTTATCACCCTCAGCACAGGACACCGTAATCACCTGACCACTTTGTATCAGCGAGGTTGCATCACCACAACCCACCACCGCTGGCATGCCCATTTCGCGCGCAATAATCGCAGCATGACAGGTACGACCACCACGATTGGTCACTATGGCCGATGCTTTTTTCATTACCGGCTCCCAGTCTGGATCGGTAATATCCGTCACCAACACATCACCCGGCTGCAATTTAAACATATCGGCTGCGTCCAACATGACACAGGCCTTGCCTGACGCAATGCGTTTACCCACGCTTTTTCCGGTTACCAAAACCTCGCCTTTTTTTTGTAAACGGAATGTTTCCTGCACCAATACCGATTGCCGGGACTGAACCGTTTCCGGCCGTGCCTGCAAAATAAATAACGCACCGGATTCGCCATCTTTTGCCCACTCAATATCCATCGGGCGCGCATAATGTTTTTCGATGGCGACGGCATAACGCGCCAGCTGCAACACCTCTTCATCATTTATACAAAACTGATTTCGCTCTTCATCCAACACGCGCACATTGTGCGTGGATAAACCTGCGGTTGAATCCCGTGCATAGACCATCTTGATGGCTTTTTCGCCCAAATGACGGCGCAGTATAGGTCGATGCTGAGTCAGCAATGTGGGTTTAAAAACATAAAATTCATCCGGGTTGACCGCGCCTTGCACAATACTTTCACCCAATCCATACGACGCATTAATAAATACCACATCACGAAAACCCGACTCTGTATCCAGAGTAAACATCACACCTGAAGCCGCGCTCTCGGCACGCACCATTTTTTGCACGCCCACTGATAAAGCCACATCCATGTGCGCAAAACCCTGGTGTTGACGATAAGAAATGGCGCGATCCGTAAACAGCGATGCAAACACCCGTTTGCAGGTTAACAATAAATTGCGACGCCCTGAAATATTTAAATACGTTTCCTGCTGGCCTGCAAACGATGCGTGCGCCAGATCTTCAGCTGTTGCCGAACTGCGCACGGCGACATCGGGATAGGAGCCGTATTCCTGTGCCAGGACTTCATAGGCTTCGACAATAGCATGAGATAATTCATCGGGTAATTCAGCATGTAAAATCCAGCTGCGAATTTGCCGGCCGGTACGCGCCAGCGATTTGACATCGGCCTGATCCATGTCCTGCAAACATTGAGCTATACGATCATGCAGATTATTGCGTTGAATAAAATCGCGATAGGCATCGGCCGTGGTTGCAAAGCCGTTGGGAATTTTAATACCGGACGATGAGAGTTTTTGATACATTTCACCCAGCGATGCATTTTTGCCGCCGACCTTGGCAACATCATTGATGCCGATTTCCGAAAACGGAATAATGTAACGCATGACAGATCTCCAGCTGATTAAAAAAATTTGTCGCGAAGCCGAAAAAACGCGAAAGAAAAATTTATGTCAAGGTCAAGGTCAAGATGATATGTTTCTGTTAAAACCGCCCCTGCTCCAGCATCATCAAGGTGCAATCATGAACAAAAGGTATGCCCTGGTTGTACAAAGCCAGTTCCAGTGCCTCGCATTCAGAACCCGGATTAAATATCACGCGCACGGGTTTTAAAGCAATGATGTCATCAATCATATGACTGCTGCGTTCACAGCCAATATATACCGACAAGGTATCAACCGGCATCCTGATATGGCTTAACTGATGTTTAACCACCAGACCTTCAATATTTTCAAGCTTTTGGTGTACCGGGATCACGTTGTGTCCGTATTCCATTAACAAGCGTATAGCGCGATTAGAATAGCGTTCTGGTTTATCGCTGGCACCCAGTACAACCGTAATGTTATTTTGCATAAGAGCTAACTATTTAATTTCATAAAGTGTATCGGCTCTGCCTTCACATACGGCTTGTCATAAATCAAGCGTATCGTTATTTCGCCGTTTTTTTCATCGGCTGCAACCTGTTGCAAATCAGGCAGTCGCGTCGCCAGCCACGACAAAGTGGCCGCCGCCAGTTGCTCATTTTCAGCTTTGATGGCGGTTATCAATTGGTTGGCTACAAACTGTATTTTTTGTTCCATGGTGGGTGAAAAAAGCATGCCTGCACCCTGTGGTATGCCGTCATCCAGTTGTTTATCCATCACCGCAAGATATTCCAGCTGGCGATCGGCCAAAGATTTATTGCGCTCAAACTCAACTTGTGACTCACCATTTAATACCGCTACTAGTTTTTTCATACTTGATTCTCTTTCATAATCCGATTTTCGATTTCGCTACCACAGCCATAGTCAGACGCGACACACAAACCAGTTTATCAACCGGATTGGTGATTTTAATTTCCCACACCTGTGTCGTAACGCCCACATGTAATGGCCGGGCCACGCCAGTCACCGTGCCCTCTCTGACACCGCGTAGATGATTGGCATTAATTTCCATGCCGACACAATAGGACTTATCCCGATTCACACAATAATTTGCCGCAAGACTGCCAAGACTTTCGGCAAACAGCACCGATGCGCCGCCGTGCAACAACCCCATCGGCTGCAGGGTGCGATGATCCACCGGCATGGTGCCTTTGAGATAATCTTCACCGATTTCAGTGATCACGATGCCCAAATGTTCAACTGCGGTATTTTTACCGCGCTCATTCAGTTGTTGCAGATCCATTGGTTGATGCCATATTGCCATGTTTGCCTCTTGAAACTTAAAAGAAAACGCAAATGAACGCAAATAAACGCAAATAAAAACGTATGTATGAAAATTTTGGCATATAACATTTCATTATGGGTCATGCTTTAGGTTAATGCTGTTGCTAATTAGCTGCATAAATTCTTTAGCCTAAAAGCCAGCCTACAAACAATACGTAATAAAAAACATTTGCGTTCATTTGCGTTCATTTGCGTTTTCTGTTTCTTTAGCCCTAAAACAAACTCATCTGCCCATGATCAGCTACCGGCGGTGTAAACAGCGAACAGTCCGGCATCACATAGCCATCACGCAGGCCAAAGCGTTTTACGGCCAGCGCAAAACGCTGCGCAATCACATCGGCATAATGGCCGCTACCGCTCATGCGCTGGCCAAACGTGGCATTGTAATTTTTACCACCGCGACTATCGCGCACGCGCTGCATAATGCGTTCGGCCTTCAATGGGTAATAGTGCTGCAACCAGTCCTGGAACAACACATCCACTTCCAATGGCAAGCGCAGTAACACATAGGCGGCACTACTGGCACCGGCGGCGGCCACCGCCTGCAATACGGATTCCATTTCATGGTCATTTAAAAATGGGATCACCGGTGCGAACAATATACCCACCGGCACACCGGCGTCACGTAATCGCCGAATGGTTTTCAAACGCCGTAACGGAGCCGCTGCGCGTGGCTCCATATTCATCGCCAGTGATTTATCCAGTGTGGTCACCGAAATCATCACATCCACCAGATTTTGTTTTGCCATGGCTTGCAACAAATCCAGATCGCGTTCAATCAATGCTGATTTGGTCACAATACTCAACGGATGACGACATTCGGCCAGCACCTCAATAATTTGCCGGGTGATACCCTGTTCGATTTCAACCTGCTGGTAAGGATCGGTATTGCTGCCGAGTGCGATGGGTG
>JANOOU010000141.1:0-10732 GCA_031421475.1 Gammaproteobacteria bacterium
GTAAGTGATACACACTGGGTGGCCGGTTTGCGGTTTTGGTATTAAAAAGCACCGGGACACGGTGCCCGGATTGTTAACTTCTTGAGGTATAACTATGAAGCACACACTATCTATTTTGTTATTGGCCAGCATACCGGTATGGGCACTGGCAGCAGGTGATCACGCGGGCCATGATCATGGCAAGGCGGGCGATCAGAAAAAACCCGACATGGCCGGCATGTCGCATGAATCTCACGACTCGACTGCCGGTAAACCCGGCGATCCGGCTAAAGTGAATCGGGTGATTGAAGTGAGCATGGATGACAACATGCGCTTCACCCCCGCTGCCATACAGGTTAAAGCCGGTGAGACCATCCGATTTTTAATTAGTAATAGTGGCAAGCTAACGCATGAAATGGTGCTGGGTTCCATGGCTGAACTGAAGGAACATGCCGAGATGATGCGCACCATGCCCGGCATGCAACACGCCGAAGCGAATATGATTTCACTCAAGGCAGGCCAAATCGGCGGCATCGTCTGGCAGTTTGATAAGCCCGGCATGGTTGATTTTGCCTGTTTGGTGCCTGGTCATATGGAAGCGGGCATGGTGGGCACCGTTAAAGTTGAATAACCCTGTTTGGCTGAGACCGCTACCGCGTTGACGGGAGCACCTGCAGGTGCTCCCGTACGCTGGCTGAAGGGGGATTTAGCCACTTGTTGAAAAACTCAAAATCAAAAAAAACCTTGAGTGGTGGGTACCGATTAACAACATCGGCTACAGCGATTTTGAGCGATACAGCGTGCCGGTGGATGAGGATCCGGCACACAGCACTGCCATCTGGCACGCTGCCATGTGACAGGCCGTAACCAATTTGTAACAAAACTGTCATATAAGCATCATACAATCTGCGGCCATGAAAAATTCCATACTCAAAGAATCCAGCTGGCATCAGCGCAAGCGTACCCTGATTGATAATGGCGCCCGTTATGCCATCGCCCTCGGCGGTGTCGGGATCATCTTTGCGGTGGTGCTGATTTTCTTTTATCTATTATGGGTTGTGCTGCCCATTTTTAAATCGGTTGACGTGCAATCACAAACCCATTTCGAGTTTCCCACAGGCGACGCAATCAACCGCTATCTGGTGATGGAAGAGAGCGGGGAGTTGGCGGCGCGCATTTTATCCACTGGTGATATTCAGTTTTTTAGTCTGAGCAACGGAAAAATAATCCATCAGGAAGCGGTTGATCTACCGGAATACGGCAGCGTGCTGGATGTAGTGAAGCTGGATCGTGAAGGCCGACAACTGGCGCTGATGCTGGATAATACCAGCGTGTTGTTTGTTGAATTAAATTATCGGGTAAATTTTGTTAACGGTGTACGCGAACTCATTGCTTCGGTGGCTTACCCTTATGGTGAAGAGCCGCTGCAATTAAAATCTATAGAACGTATAACCCAGCTGGCTGTACAACGCAGTGGCGACATTTTATTGCTGGCTGCCCTGGATATTGATGGTGAATTATTATTGCAATCGTATAACGTGGAAGATGATGCAGAATTAACCGAACCTGCAACGGAAACACTGGTGACTACAACCGGCAATATCGATTTTATTTTATTCGATTCCAATGCGGAATGGATGTATCTCGCTGATCGTAGTGGCGGCGTGGTGTTGTACAAAGTAAGTAATCTGAAAGCCGTCGAACTGATTAGTCATATGCGACTGTTAGCGCCGGAACGCCAATTAACCCATTTGAGCATGTTGCTAGGTGGCGTATCGCTGCTGGCGGCTGATGACCAGGGGAAAATCACGCAATGGTCATTGCAACGCGATGATAAAAATCAATATGACTTGCGTGAAGTACGCCATTTTCAATCGGACGCGGCACTGGTGCAATTGATGCCTGAACATCGGCGTAAAGGCCTCGCTGCTATTAACATCCATGGCGAGTTACTCATCGCCTATACAACATCTGAACGTGTTTTATACAATAAAAAAATGATTGATGGTGACGTAAAGCGCGCCGTGTTGTCATCGCGTGCTGACCGACTACTGGTTGAAACCAGTCAGAATTATCACGTCTTGCATATTGATAATGATTATCCCGAGCTGTCCTGGCACGCACTCTGGGGCCAGGTGCTGTACGAAGGTTATACCGAGCCGCAGTATTCGTGGCAATCGTCTGCATCCAATACCGATTTCGAACCTAAATTCAGTTTTATACCCTTGGCATTCGGTACCCTCAAAGCGGCATTTTACGCCATGATTGTTGCAGTGCCGCTGGCGATTATGGGCGCTTTATATACAGCGTATTTTATGTCGCCCAAAATGCGCGGCTGGGTGAAACCCAGTATTGAAATCATGGGTGCATTGCCTACGGCGATTCTGGGATTTTTGGCCGGGCTGTGGTTTGCACCCTATGTTGAAGCCAATCTGCTCGCCGTGATGTCGCTGGCGTTTATTTTTCCCATAGGCTTGCTGTTATTCGCCTGGTTCTGGACCTATCTGCCATCATCGGTGCGCCACCATATTCCGGAAGGCTGGCACGCCGCGGTGTTAATTCCTGTCATCATCGGCATTGGCTGGTTAACGCTGCATCTTGCGCCGTCGCTCGAGCGGATGATTTTTGACGGCAATATTCGCGCCTGGATGTTGCATGAGTTTGGCATTGGCTACGACCAACGCAATTCACTGGTGGTGGGCGTTGCGATGGGGCTGGCAGTTATCCCGAGTATTTTTTCGTTATCTGAAGATGCTATTTTTGGCGTGCCCAAACATTTAATTAATGGTTCGCTGGCACTGGGCGCAACCACCTGGCAAACATTAATGCGTGTTGTATTGTTAACCGCTAGCCCAGGTATTTTCTCTGCTGTGATGATTGGTTTTGGACGTGCCATTGGCGAAACTATGATCGTGCTTATGGCAACCGGTAATACACCGGTTATGGATGCCAGCATGTTTCAGGGTATGCGCACCCTGTCGGCCAATATTGCGGTGGAACTGCCGGAAGCCGAAGTAGACAGCACCCATTATCGAATTTTATTTTTGGCCGCACTGGTGTTGTTCATGGTGACATTTGTGTTTAACACCGCGGCCGAAATCATACGTCAGCGTTTACGTAAACGCTATGGCAGCTTGTAATTGATGGAAACTAACGTGACCAAAACCGGCAACAGTAAATTTGTAAACTGGTGGCAAAGTGGTTCGCCCTGGATATGGTTGAATGCAGGTGCAGTGAGCGCCAGCATGATCGTCGTATTTGGTTTGTTGTTACTGATTGCCATGCGTGGCATGGGCCATTTCTGGCCCGCTGATTTAACACAGATTGAATACCAGGGTGACAACGGCGTCTACCGCATTTTTGGCGAACATGTGAACACGGAAAAAGTCAGTCGCATCCGTTATGAAGAATCGGGCGGCAAAGCACCGCAGGGTATGCAGGAGATTACACGCTGGTTAATAAAAACCGGTAACCGCGATTTGCTGGGTACGGATTTTCGCTGGATCGATGCACATCAGGTGCAACATGTTGCAGCACCTGAAACGCTGGTTGTAGTTGAACGTGTAGAGTGGGGTAATTTCTACGGTTATTTACACCAAGTCAGTGAACAGCAGCAAGTCGTTGCCAGTGATCAGGCGGCATGGGCTGAACTGGCAACACGTTTGCAGCGCGTGCGCGATTTACGTGGTGCTATTCAGGATCTGGAAAATGGTGAGCTGGGTAGCATTAATTACCGTTTGGAGCGGTTACGCTTGCATCGTAAAAAACTGGCTCTACAAGGGCAGGATAGCCAGGCAAATTTAACTGCAATTGCCAACGAAGAGGCGGCGCTGGATGTCAAGTATCTGGGATTACGCCAGCAGTTGATGGTTTTAAAGAATGAAATTAATCGTGATTCTGCAAAATTTGAAATGATGGATGGCCGTCAAATTGATATCCCACTGGCGAAAATTGTGTCGGTATTGCAACCCAACATCATGTCGGTTTCCGACAAGTTGTGGCAATACATTCACAACTTTAAAAACTTTATGCTGGATGATCCACGCGAAGCCAACACCGAAGGCGGTGTGTTCCCAGCGATATTTGGCACGGTAATGATGGTGATGCTGATGTCGATACTGGTAACGCCCATGGGCGTGATTGCTGCGTTGTATTTACGCGAGTATGCAAAGCAGGGTCCATTAATCCAAATCATTCGCATCGCGGTGAATAATCTTGCCGGCGTGCCATCGATTGTATACGGTGTATTTGGTCTGGGCTTTTTTGTTTATTTTCTGGGCGGGAGTATTGATCAGTTATTTTTTCCTGAAGTTTCACCGGCACCCGTTTTTGGTACACCCGGGTTGTTGTGGGCCTCGATAACACTGTCATTACTGACCTTGCCGGTTGTGATCGTTTCAACGGAAGAAGGTTTGGCGCGTATTCCCAAAGCCTTGCGCGAAGGCAGTTTGGCATTGGGTGCAACCAAATTTGAAACTATCTGGAAAGTTGTATTACCCATGGCCAGCCCGGCGATCATGACCGGATTGATTTTAGCGATTGCGCGAGCTGCCGGCGAAGTGGCTCCTCTGATGCTGGTAGGTGTGGTTAAGCTGGCACCGGAATTACCACTGGATGAGAACTTTCCGTTCATACATGTAGAACGCAAATTTATGCATCTGGGATTTCATATTTATGATGTCGGCTTTCAAAGCCCCAATGTTGAAGCAGCGCGGCCACTGGTTTATGCCACGGCTTTCCTGCTGGTGCTGGTGATTGTGATGCTGAACCTTTCTGCAATTATGCTACGCAATCGTTTACGTGAAAAATTCAAGGCGTTTGAACACTAATGGAAACTACACACAATTCGCATATCCAGACCCATGCAATCGACCCCAGTAAAATAGCCTTTGGTTCAACCGCGACGCGGCTTGAAGATGAGGATATCTGCCTGCAAGTAAAAGACTTGCAGTTTTACTATGGCACCAAGCGTGCGTTAAACAATGTAAATATGGTGATACCACGCAAGCGTGTAACCGCTTTTATCGGCCCCAGTGGTTGTGGCAAGTCAACCTTGTTGCGCTGCTTTAATCGCATGAATGATCTGGTGGATGGTGTACGTATTGAGGGCGAAATTACCCTCGATAATGAAGATATCAATCATCGTAATGTTGATATATCGGCCTTGCGTCGCCGTGTCGGCATGGTATTTCAGCGCCCTAATCCGTTCCCCAAAACTATTTATGAAAATGTAGCCTATGGTTTACGTTTACAAGGCATTAACAAACGCCACATTTTAGATGAGCGTGTGGAATGGGCGCTTAAAAGCGCCGCACTTTGGGATGAAGTTTCGGGCCGTTTGCATGAAAGTGCCATGGGCTTGTCAGGCGGGCAGCAACAGCGTCTGGTGATAGCGCGTGCCGTGGCCATCAAGCCCGAAGTGTTGTTACTGGATGAACCGGCCTCGGCGTTAGATCCGATTTCGACTTTAAAAATCGAGGAACTTATATACGAGCTCAAGTCTGAGTACACTATAGTCATAGTTACGCACAACATGCAGCAGGCAGCACGGGTATCAGACTACACCGCATTTATGTACATGGGTGATTTGATTGAATTTGGTGCAACCGATAAATTATTTACCAATCCGGAAAAGAAACAGACAGAAGATTATATAACCGGTCGCTACGGCTAACAGGAAATGTTATGAGCACACATATTTCGCAACAATTTAATGCCGATCTTGAATCGGTTAGAAATAAAGTCATGACCATGGGCGGGCTAGTTGAAACCCATGTGCAAAATGCCTGTTTGGCATTGGTCGAAGGTGACGCCATTCTGGCGGAGCGTATTGTTGAAAATGACTTCAAAGTGAACGCCATGGAAGTTTCGATCGACGAGCAATGCACCAATATCATTGCACGTCGTCAACCTACAGCCGGCGATTTACGTTTGGTTTTAATGATTGTCAAAACCATCACCGATCTGGAACGTGTGGGCGATGAAGCCGAAAAAGTGGCACGTATGGCCAAGGAACTGGCGGAAGTAGGCGGTGCATCAAACGCATTTCCTGAAATTCGTCATTTGGGTGATCACGTTCGTAAAATGTTACACGACGCGCTCGATGCCTTTGCACGTATGGATCTGGAAGCAGCCATCACGACAGCCGCGGAAGATCAGCGCATTGATCAGGAATATGAATCCATGGTACGGCAGTTGATTACCAAGATGATGGAAGATCCGCGCAGTATTAAACGCTCTATCAGCGTGTTGTGGGCGGCGCGTGCACTGGAACGTATTGGCGATCATTCTAAAAATATTTGCGAGTATGTTATTTACCTGGTTAAGGGCAAGGATGTGCGCCATACAACGGTTGAGCAGATACGCAAAGAGTTGCTCGATAAATAATTATTGAATTTATCTCAAACAGGCGCGCCTGAGGGCGCATTTTTGCGTTTTGGAGGCCGAACATGTCAACATCATCCATCGCTCAATTACAACAACAGCTGCGTGAGTTTGCCGCAGCGCGTGATTGGGATCAGTTTCATTCCCCTAAAAATCTCTCCATGGCGTTGATCGCTGAAGCGGCCGAGCTGGTTGAACATTTTCAATGGTTGACTGAAGCACAAAGCCAGGCCTTGCCCGAAAAAAAACGTGCTGAAGTAGAAATGGAGTTGGCGGATATCTTTGTTTATTTATTGCGTATCGCCGACAAACTGAATGTTGATCTGTTGGACGCGGCCCATAAAAAACTCAAACTCAATGCCGAAAAGTACCCTGCTGATAAAGTACGTGGCAGTGCCAAAAAATACACCGAATATTAATGCTCAGTTATCGTCACGCCTTCCATGCCGGTAATCATGCTGATGTTTTAAAACATAGTGTGTTAATGCAGGTGCTTGAGTACGTTATTCAAAAAGACAAACCCTTTCTTTATGTTGATACCCATGCCGGTGCAGGCTGCTACGATTTGCGCAGTGGCTGGGCCCGTAAAAATTGTGAACATGCCGAAGGTGTGGAACGCGTATGGCCGTTGCTGGATGCCGCCGACTGCCCAACCGGACTACAGACCTATTTGTTAGCACTGAAAAAATTAAATCCGCATGGTGAGTTACACGAATATCCCGGATCGCCCTGGCTGGCACAAAGTATTTTGCGCACACAGGACAAAGCCAGATTATTTGAACTGCATCCTAATGAGTATAAAAATTTACAAACCCTGTTCGCGCACGATAAACAAATACGCGTCGAACAAACAGATGGCTTTCAGGCATTGAATGCTCTATTGCCACCCGCCGAGCGGCGAGCTGTCGTGCTGATTGATCCGCCGTATGAAGTCAAAACCGATTATCAAACGCTGATTGAGTCCTTAAAAATCGCGTATAAAAAATTCTCCACCGGAGTGTATTTAATCTGGTATCCGGTAATAGATAGAAAAATAGTGAACCGGCTTGAGCGTAATATAATGGATGCCGGTATACGCAATGTATTGCTTGCGGAATTATGTATCAGGGCGGATGCAGAAGACGCAGGCATGACAGGCAGTGGCATGATCATCATTAATCCACCGTGGCAGTTAAATGCAGTGTTAAAAGATTTGATGCCGCATCTGGTGCGCATGCTTTCTGATTCAGGACGTTTTAGATTGCAGCAACTGGTGGCTGAGTGAAATATTATTGATCGTTTCGTAGGTCGGATTACGCTGCGTTATTGACCCGGCCAGGTTTATTCGCGTGTCCGTTCGTGCTGAGCCTGTCGAAGCACAGCCCTTCGACAAGCTCAGTTTCGTAGGGTGGGCAGGGCTTTATCTGCCCACATATGAATCTAACCGCGTGGGCAACAAGTTGCCCACCCTACATAACTAAATTAGTTTTATAATTTCTTGCGGATGCTGAATTTGGTGGTTCGCCTGCCACGTTGCAATGTTTTCAGTGGCAGCGATATACCCGTACAAAGCAATCACCGTTTTCATGCCCGCATTATTTCCAGCTTCAATGTCGCGATGAGCGTCTCCTATGTAGATGCACTGTGCCGGTTCGCTGCCAGCCTGTTTACAGGCGTGATACATAGGCTCAGGATGAGGTTTACGGTTAAGTGTAGTGTCGCCGCTGACAATAGTGGCCGCACGCTGCGACAATCCAATGTGCTGCATAAGCGGTTCAGTCAACCAGCCGGGTTTGTTGGTGACTACGCCCCAGTTCATGTCATGTTGTTCGATATATTCCAGTAATTCTGCCATGCCATCAAACAGTTTGGAATCTTCACATAAATGCGCCTGATAAATATCGAGATAACGTTGTTTTAGTCTTTCAAGATCAGGTGTGTTGTCGCCAAAGCCGAGTTTAACCAAGGCAACACTGCCGTTGGAAACAATGGGGCGTATGTTGGCATAGGGTAATGCGGGTTTGCCTTCTTCAGCCAATAGCAGATTGAGCGCATTGGCCATGTCGGGTGCGGTGTCGATGAGTGTGCCATCCAGATCAAACAGCACGGTGCGGATGGTTGGCATATTAAATTTCGCGTTGATAAAACGTCATGTAGTTAACATCTACATCGCGTCCTAATTGATAGATTTTAGTGAGCGGATTGTAAGTCATGCCGATGATATCATGCACTTGTAATTCACATTGACGGGCGCTGCGATCGAGTTCGGATGGTTTGATGAATTTATTATAATCGTGTGTGCCCTTAGGCAACATATTGAGAATGTATTCGGCGCCAACCACGGCTAGCAACCAGGCTTTTGCGTTGCGGTTTATGGTGGAAAAAAATACCGCACCACCGGGTTTTACCAACCGCGCACAAGCGCAAATGACAGACGCCGGATCGGGAACGTGTTCCAGCATTTCCATGCAGGTGACTATATCGAAACTACCCACTTGCTGTTCGGCCAGTTGTTCAACGGTAATGTGCTGGTAATCAATTTCCAGGCCGCTTTCCAGTGCATGTAATTTTGCAACCGATAAGGGTGCCTTGCCCATATCGATGCCGGTGACGCTTGCACCCATGCGCGCCATGCTTTCAGACAAAATGCCGCCGCCACAGCCTACGTCAAGGATTTTTTTGCCTGGAATCGCAGCCTGTTCGTCGATGTAGCGCAAACGCAGCGGATTAATATCGTGCAGGGGTTTGAATTCGGAATTCGTGTCCCACCAGCGCGCGGCCAGGGTTTCGAATTTGGCAATTTCTGCGGGGTCGATGTTTAGTGGTTGCATGGTTGGGGAGCTTTAAAAGAAAAAGAGAACGCAAATGAACGAAAATGAACGCAAATAAAAGCGTTTTTTGTATAAGCGAAACTTGATTCAACGTAGATAATTAGGGGCAATATCCACATTGCAATTTTGTTTAATACTTTAGTTATTAACAAGATTGGACCCTTTCCAGTAGCCACTGAAAACAATAAAAAACATTTGCGTTCATTTGCGTTCATTTGCGTTTTCTTTTTCTTTTCTTGAAATTTTGTCATTCCACGTCACCACCTTCTGCAAGATTTTTTGTTCATCCAACGTGGTCAGTGCGCGATCTTTTAATAAATGTTTGCCGGCCACCCAGACATCGGTTACGTGCTCGCGGCTGGCGCTGTATAGTAAATGTGAAACCGGATGGTATACCGGTTGCATTTCCAGGGCGCTGAAATCCATCGCAACGATATCGGCGAATTTGTTTTTTTCCAAGCTGCCGGTGATGTTTTCGATGCCGAGTGCACGGGCGCCGTTCACCGTTGCCATGCGTAACACCTGATGTGCATTCACCGCCGCCGCGTTGTTGGCGACGCATTTGCCGAGGAGTGCGGCGGTGTTCATTTCGCCCCACATATTCAGATCGTTATTGCTGGCGCTGCCGTCGGTGCCGAGTGCGACATTCACGCCAGCCTCCAGCAATTTTTGCACCGGGCAAAAGCCACTGGCGAGTTTGAGATTGGATTCCGGGCAGTGCACCACATGAGCGCCAGTTTTGGCGAGCAGGACGATGTCGTCGTCATTGAGTTGTGTCATATGCACGGCGAGCAAATTGGGTGATACCAGGCCGAGTTTTGCCAAACGTTGTAATGGACGCATGCCGGTTTGTTTGATCGCTTCCTCCACTTCGTGTGCGGTTTCGTGTACGTGCATGTGTATTGGCAAATCCATTTCATCGGATAACACGCGCAGTTTTTCTAGGGGTGTATCGGATACGGTATAGGGCGCGTGCGGTGCAAACGGTGTGCGTATTAAGGCATCGCTGCGATATTGGTCGCGCAGTTGCAGGGCTTTTTCAATGTATTCGTCGGCATCTCTGGCCCAGATACTGGGAAAATCGAGCACGATCAGGCCAATACTGGCGCGTATGCCGACCTTGCGAGCCAGGCGTGCGGTGATGTCGGGAAAGAAATACATGTCGTTAAAACAGGTGGTGCCGGACCGCAGCATTTCGGCGATCGCCAGTTCGCTACCGTCCTGCACAAATTCTTCGCTGATCCATTTTGCTTCGGCAGGCCAGATGTGATTGGATAACCAGTCCATCAAGGGCAGATCATCGGCCATGCCGCGAAACAAACTCATGGCCGCATGGGTATGTGCATTGATCAGGCCGGGTATGAGCGCATGGTTGGGGTGGTGACTTTCCACCTGGGCGCTGTAGCGGGTTTTGGCTTCAGCTGTGGCCAGAATCTCTACAATACGGCCATCGTGTATGGCAATGCTGTGGTGATCCAGCACCGGGTCGCCCGGGGTAACCGGTATGACCCAGCGGCCATGTATTAATGTATCGATAGTTTGCATGGCGGCAAGATACC
>JANOOU010000142.1:0-2983 GCA_031421475.1 Gammaproteobacteria bacterium
GTGGCCGGCAACATGAACTGCATTCCGCCAGCACCCGGTTTTTTACAAACGTTGCGCGATGTGTGTGACAAACATGGCAGCCTGCTTATTTTTGATGAAGTAATGACGGGCTTTCGCGTGGCACTGGGCGGCGCGCAGACGCTGTACAACATCAAACCTGATCTCACCACACTGGGTAAAATTATTGGCGGTGGTATGCCAGTCGGTGCGTTTGGTGGTCGGCGTGACATCATGCAGCAGATCGCCCCGCTCGGTCCGATATACCAGGCGGGTACGCTCTCGGGTAATCCGGTGGCCATGGCTGCGGGGTTAAAAACGCTGGAGCTGGTTTCCACCGATGGATTTTATGATGCCCTGCAACACAAGGTCGGCATTCTCAGCGGCGGTTTACGCGACCGGGCACGCAGCCTCGGCATACCTTTTAGTACCAACAGTGTTGGCGGCATGTTTGGCCTGTTTTTTACCGACGCAGAAAAAGTCAGCCGCTTCGAACACGTCATGCAATGTGATGCTGAACGTTTCAAGACGTTTTTCCACGGCATGCTGGAGCAGGGTATATACCTTGCACCGTCAGCCTATGAAGCCGGATTTGTCAGTGCGGCGCACACCGACGATGACCTGCGTTATACCCTGGCCGCCGCCGACTCCGTCATGCAGCGCTTCTAACCATGACTCAAACCTGTTACATCTATCGCTGCCCAGCCAAATCCGACCTGTATGTATATTTACGCCAGCGTGATGACTTCACGAGTCTGCCAGCCGAACTGTGCAAACGCTTGGGACGGCTGGATTTCGCCATGCAGATCGAACTGTCAGCCAATACAAAACTGGCATGCGAAAATCCGGTAACCGTCTTGGAAAACTTGAATAAACAAGGCTTTCACTTGCAAATGCCGGCCAACACGGCAGTGGATGACATATTGGCGCGCATTGCTGACGAGCAAAATAGCGCCGCCCAACAACGCACCCACCTAAAATAATCGGCGTACAGCTGTCTGCACACTTTTTTGAGCATGCGAAAATCCTTATACTATCCGTGTCGCCTTCCGGTTGACGGACAGCCCGCCTGGTATGTCATAACATTGAAGCTCCCAGCGTTCATTCCACACTTCAGTTTGAAGTGCGACCGCAGTTTTATACCTCTGCGTATTCACTAACTATTTACTTTAAGCGAGACACATTAATGAGTAACACCTCCATCCGTAACATCGCTGTCAGCACCATTACTTCCGCTATCGCAACAGGCATTTCATCATTTGTCATACAACACTTAACAACGACACACCTGACCCTATTGGCCGTACTGTTTTTTATGGTCGCCATGATTACTGCATTAGTAATTACTAATAATAAAACCGTAGCCACATCGCAACCCAGTCAGCCCAAATCAAGCTTCCTAAACAAATCGCGTGAAACCGGTGTTGTTAAGTGGTTTAATACCAATAAGGGCTTTGGCTTCATTACACGCGATAATGGCGATGATGTCTTTGTCCACTTCCGTTCAATTCGCGGACAAGGTCATAGAACCTTGATTGAAGGTCAACGAGTTGAATTCAACATCTCCAAAGGAGAAAAAGGGTTGCAGGCCGAGGATGTGGATGCTGCTTCCTGATTTCATGTAAGACACCGGTTTTGCAGGATGCGTAAACCGAGAAATGATAAAGGGTAAATGTTATGTCAGAGCGTCAAGTAGGAACAGTAAAGTGGTTTAATAACTCTAAGGGATATGGCTTCATCGAAAGTAATGCGGGTCAGGATGTTTTTGTTCACTTCAGAGCCATTCGCGGTGACGGGTTTAAAACCCTGAAAGATGGCCAAAAAGTGGAATTCAATATGATCGAAGGGCAAAAAGGTTTACAAGCCGAAGATGTTGCTGTAAGCCAGGCATCCTAAACAAACGGGCCGGTTCAAATGAACCGGCCCGTTTGTTTTTATACTCGTTGCTTGCACGCGGAATTTTATTTCCCAGACTCACCCCATCTGGGTTGCAGGTTTTGCGCGATCAATAAATGATCCAGAATTTTCGCCACCACAAAATCAATCACATCCTCAATGGTTTGCGGCTGATTATAAAAACCCGGATTCGGCGGCAATATCACCACACCCATGCGCGATAATTTCAACATATTTTCCAGATGAATATCGGAATACGGCGTTTCTCTTGGCACCAGTATTAATTTTTTTCGCTCTTTCAACATCACATCAGCAGCACGCTCCATTAAATTACCACTGCTGCCCATGGCAATAGATGACAAGGTGCCCATGGAACAAGGACACACCACCATCGCATCCACCGTAGCGGAACCACTGGCTATGGGTGCTGCCCACTCGTTTTCGCCACAGACTTTTAATAAATTTTCTGCGGCCGAATAACGTTCAGATAAAAATTTCTGTAAAGTTTGCGTGTCAGCTGGCCAGTTTAATTCTGTTTCCATTTTAATCACAACCTGCGCCGCTTTGGTAACCAGCAAATAAACCTTATGTTGTTCCTGTAATAATATTTCCAGCAGCCGCGCACCATACTGCACACCCGATGCACCCGTTAACGCCAGAACAATTGTTTTTTTATCATCAGCCATAGTCATTTTTACAAGGCATCCAGAATTTTTTTATGCACACCACCAAAGCCACCGTTACTCATGACCAACACATGATCACCAGGCCGTACTTCTTTTGCTAATAAACCAACGATGTCATCAATGCTGCGTAACAGTTTTGCCCTGGATCCGATTTCAGTCACGATAGATTGCATATCCCAATCGATGTCTTCGGGTTGATACAGGACAACCCTGTCAGCTAATTTTAATGAGGACGCCAATTGTTGCTTGTGTGCGCCCATGCGCATGGTATTGGAGCGCGGCTCCAGCACCGCCCAGATGCGCGCCGATCGCGCCACCGCTCGCAAACCCGAAAGCGTTTCAACTATAGCTGTTGGGTGATGCGCAAAATCATCATAGATCCGCACACCCTTTATTTCACCACG
>JANOOU010000143.1:0-1592 GCA_031421475.1 Gammaproteobacteria bacterium
ATCACGATCGTGTGGTGACTGCCCACTCTTTGGCAGAGCAACTGGCTGTTTCAGATCGCACTATTTACCGCGACATACAGGATCTTTCACTTTCGGGTGTACCCATTACCGGTGAGGCCGGGCAGGGTTACCGATTAATGAAAGGCTTTCGACTTTCACCGCTCATGTTCAACGAAGAGGAACTGGCCGCATTGTTGTTGGGCGCGCGCATGGTGCAAACCTGGACCGACAAAAGTTTGGCGCGTGCTGCGCAACAAGCCATGGCTAAAATAGAGCATGTCTTACCGGATCACTTGAAACCGGAACTGGAGCGCCAAGACATATTAGTGCCGTCTTTTCCCGAGAGCGTGATGGTGGCAGAAGTGCTGGAAGTACTGCGCACTGCCATTAAACAATTACGCAAAGTACATTTTGATTACCAGCGTGAAGACAAACAAATATCGCAACGTACTGTGCACCCGTTAGGGCTGGTGTACTGGGGAAAAATCTGGACGCTGGTTGCCTGGTGTGAATTACGCGATGACTTTCGTCATTTTCGACTCGATCGGATCAGCAATATTATCGGCTTGCATGAACGTTACGAATTAGTACCGGGGCAGACCTTGCAGGATTTTTTGGCACAACACTGTCAATAGTGCCTCAAAAATTTTAATCACCCACTTTTAGCCGATGCACGCACGCCGCGAAAATAGGGCACTGAACTGAGTTCGTCCTGCATAAAATCAACAAACAGTTTTGTCCTGGCCGGTATGCGCCGGGCTGACGGAAAAACAGCTTGTATGCCAAATGCCGGCAGCCGGTAATTTTCGAGTACTAAACGTAATGCGCCACTGGTCATGTCGCTGTCAACCATCCACAGCGGTAATTGTGTTATTCCCATGCCGGAGATGGCTGCGTCTTTCAACGCCAGCAGGTTATTGCTGCGATAGTTACCGCTAACATTAATTATTTGTGTAGTGGCCTGACGCAAAAAAGTCCAGGCTGTTTGTTGTGTTTGAATGGTGTACGTCAGGCAGTTATGGGAAACCAGATCTTTAGGATTTTTGGGTATGCCGCGTAGCGCGAGATACGATGGCGATGCCACGGCAACAAAAGGACTATCACCGAGTTTTTTCATCACCAGACCTGGGCTGCGCAAATCACCCAGGCGTATGGCAACATCAATATTTTCTGCCACCAGGTTGAGCGCGTTATCATTTAAATCAAGATCAATTTCCAGTGCCGGATAGCGTGACTGAAAGCGGGCCATCCGGGGTGCAACAAACATCAACCCTAAAGGTATGGGCGCTGCAATTTTCAAAGTGCCGGATGCACGGGCCGTTGCATCGCTGACTGCCGCATCGGCTTCATCCATATCAGCAAGGATCTGCCGGCAGCGTTCATAATAACGACTGCCGGCTTCAGTCAGTGAAACGCTACGTGTGCTGCGGCTAACCAGCTGCACGTGTAAAGCTTGCTCAAGCGCTGTAATGGTTTTACTGATGCTTGATTGTGTTACACGGAAGTCGCGGCCAACAGCCGAGAAACTACCGCGTTCGGCCAGTCTCACGAACCGTCCCGGCGAATACCGAGTCTGGATCCGCGCCATCCGC
>JANOOU010000144.1:0-2856 GCA_031421475.1 Gammaproteobacteria bacterium
CCAGCTCTTTGATGACGGCATCAACATTACCCAAATGCAGCAAGGCCAACACCCTTACCCGTGCAATATCTTCATTGGCACTGGGCGCCAGGCTCTGCCAGCGTTCAATAGCAACCAGGGCATCATCGTAACGCTCGGCAAACAGGGCAATATGCGCCGCCCGCGCCGCGACCTTGGCATCGGTAGTCTGGCCGGCGGCTTTGCTGTAGTACCCGGCCGCCGCCGCCATATCGCCCCGACTACCCGCAAATTCACCCGCCAGGAGCTGAAACAGTAAATCGCCATTAAGTTCGGGTTTATCCGGCGCAGCATCCTGTGCGTCCACGCGCGGTGCATAGGCGGCACAACTGGCTGCCAGTAACAGGACGGTTGCAATAGAAATAATCTTTAAGAATTGAAGTTTCAGCATAAGAACCTTGTTGTTCACGCCTGCCTGGCCGTGAAAATAAATCGTCACCCTCTAATATAAACCACAGTTACCGCACTTGCTCGCCGCTTACCAACCTCACATCTGCCATCATACGCTTGTAATCCCCTGGGCCATGACTCAGAATTTCGCACTTTCGTCATAGCAAGATGCACCTCGCCCATATCCAACATGTCATTAATTACCATCGGCCTTAATCATAAAACCGCCCCCGTTGCCCTGCGCGAACGTCTGGCGTTTACACCGGATACGCTGCCCGAAGCCACGCGTTCCCTGGTGAAAGTCGAGGGTGTCAGTGAAGCAGCCATACTCTCTACCTGTAACCGTACCGAGCTGTATTGCACGGTTCACAACTGGAATACGGCTGACCAGCCGCTGATTGAATGGTTCAGCCAGTTTCACGGCTTTAAGGCCGCCGAGCTGCGCCCGCATTTGTACCTGCATCACCATGACGCAACCATACGCCATGTACTCCATGTCGCCTGTGGGTTGGATTCCATGGTGCTGGGCGAACCGCAAATTCTGGGGCAGATGAAACAAGCCTACGCGCAAGCCGTCAGCCTTGGCAGCGTGGGTATGTTGCTCGGCAAATTGTTTCAGCATGCATTTTTAGTCGCCAAACAAGTGCGTACCGACACCGAAATCGGCGCCAGCCCGGTATCCGTTGCCTTTGCCGCCGTGAGTTTATCAAAACAGATTTTTGGTGATTTCAAATCACTCACTGCTCTATTAATTGGCGCCGGTGAAACCATTGAACTCGCTGCCCGCCATCTCGTCAGCAACCAGATCGGCCAGATTATTATTGCCAACCGCACTGTTGAACGCGCGCAAATTCTGGCGGCGCAATTTAACGGCATTGCGATTTCATTGCCACAAATTCCGGAACAATTACACCGTGCCGATATTGTAATTTCATCCACCGCCAGTCCACTGCCCATACTCGGCAAAGGCGCGGTGGAAAAAGCCCTGAAAATACGCAAACACAAACCCATGTTCATGGTAGACATTGCGGTGCCGCGTGATGTGGAAGCCGAAGTCGCCGAACTCGATGACGTGTATCTCTACACCATCGATGATTTGCAACACATCATTACGCAAAACATGGAGTCGCGGCAACAGGCCGCACAGCAGGCCGCAGAAATTATTGAAACCCAGGTTACTGCATTTTTAAACTGGCAAAAAACACTGGATGCAGTCGATGTCATTCGTGAAATCCGGCAATATGCCGAAGCCAGCCAGCAAGACGTTCTGGAAAAAGCCCGCCGCCTGCTGGCGCAAGGCAAGAGCGCCGACGAAGCACTGGCGTTTCTGTCGCACACCCTCACCAATAAACTATTACATCATCCGATGATTCATTTGCGCCAGGCCGGGCAAGATAACAACCCCGAGCGTTTACAACTGATTCGGAATTTATTATTGCAAACACCTGACACCAAAACCGATAAATAATCCGGCGCCCACATGAAAGACTCCATACGACTAAAGCTGGAAAATCTAAGCGAACGCTTTGAAGAAATCAGCATGCTATTGTCACAACCGGAGGTGATAGGCAACCAGAAAAAATTCCGTGAACTATCACAGGAATATGCGCAACTGGAACCGGTTATCAATTCGCTCAACCGCCACCGTAAAGCCTCGGCCAATCTGGCCGCCGCCAACGACATGCTGAAAGACAGCGATCCCGAGATGCGCGAACTGGGACAACAGGAATTAAAAGACGCCAAAGAACAGGTTGAACGACTCGACGCCGAATTACAAAAATGTTTATTGCCCAAAGATCCACATGACAACAGCAATATATTTCTGGAAATACGCGCCGGCACTGGCGGTGACGAAGCCGCGATTTTTGCCGGCGATTTATTTCGCATGTACAGCCGCTATGCCGAGAACCAGCGCTGGCAGGTCGAAATATTAAGCGAGCACCAGGGCGAACACGGTGGTTATAAAGAAGTCATCGCGCGCATTATCGGCCAGGGTGCGTATTCAAAATTAAAATTTGAATCCGGCGCGCACCGCGTGCAACGCGTACCCGCCACCGAAGCGCAGGGCCGCATTCACACCTCGGCCGCCACCGTGGCGGTGATGCCCGAACCCGATGCAGCCGAAGAAATTGTATTAAATCCGGCCGACCTGAAAACCGATACCTTTCGCGCATCCGGCGCTGGCGGCCAGCACGTTAACAAAACCGATTCCGCGATTCGTATTACCCATATTCCAACCGGCACCGTGGTTGAGTGCCAGGATGAACGCTCCCAACATAAAAATCGCGCCCGTGCCCTGTCATTATTACAAGCACGTCTGGTGAATGCCGAACGTGAAAAAAATCAACGCGAACAGGCGCAAATACGTAAATCACTGGTCGGCAGCGGCGATCGCTCAGAACGCATACGCACCTACAATTTTCCGCAAGGCCGCATTACCGATCACCG
>JANOOU010000145.1:0-4237 GCA_031421475.1 Gammaproteobacteria bacterium
CGCAAACATGGCCATGAAATAGTCGGTTTTGTACAAATTGACAACAGCCCTATGCGTGTTACGGAAGATCAGCTGTTAGAAGTTCAGACCAGCTTGCTGGATCTGGCACAAGAACAGGATATAGATGAAATTGTTCTGGCGATGGATGATCGCCGCCAGGGCTTCCCGCTGGCCGGTTTAATGGAATGCAAAATGAAAGGTATTTTTGTGCGTGACATTGTGCATTTTCTGGAACGGGTTACCGGCCATATTGAACTCGAGGTATTGCATCCCAGTGTGATGATTTTTTCATCCGGTTTTACCAGTGCTGTGTCGCCCAGCGGTGGTAAACGTATTTTCGATGTAACGGTTAGCCTGATTATATTAATTCTGGCCAGCCCGATTATTTTACTGACAATAGCAGCGATCTGGTTAAGCAGTCTGGGTCGGGAGCCGGTGTTTTATCGACAAGTACGCATTGGATTATGTGGTGCACCTTTCAAGGTGCTTAAATTCCGCAGCATGCGTGTAGACGCCGAAAAAAATGGCGCACAATTTGCCAGCAAAAAAGATTCTCGCGTCACCCTGATCGGTGCTTTTATCCGCAAAACGCGAATTGATGAATTACCGCAATTGTTGAATGTTTTACGCGGTGATATGAGCTTTGTAGGGCCCCGACCGGAGCGCCCCGAATTTGTTTTGAATTTTCAGCAATCGATTCCGCATTACGCCTTACGGCATGTGGTGAAACCCGGTATTACCGGTTGGGCTCAAATCTGTTATCCCTATGGCGACAATGTCGAAGATACACGTAACAAATTGCAATATGATTTGTATTACATCAAGAACTACAGTTCCTTTCTAGATATGACCATTTTGTTCCAGACGATGCAAGTGGTGTTATTTGGTCAGGGCGCCCGATAACATGTCGCTGTATCGACAGCTTGTTGAAAAACTCAAAATCTTTGTATCTCTTTCGAATGTTTTTCAACAAGCCGCTAAGGATTGTTTTTTAATGCAATACCGGTTTTAAGTTTGGAACCCGGTGCGTGCCGCCAGCCTGTGACTTTGCCGTCTTCAAAATACAACTCAGATTCGGCGTAATACCAGGTGTTACCCTCGTCCAGTGTGGGTGCGCCCTGAATACTGATTACTTCCCCAATACTCGAACCATAGGTAATAAATTCGTCATCTATTTCAGGTGCTTCTGCTTCTCTGGGTGTTGGTACTGATTGGGTTGGCAGGTTTTCGGCATCGGTAGTGATTGCAGTTGTCGAGGGTTTGGCATGCCTTACCGGCATCTGATAGTCATCACCGGGTGCAAGAAACCAGAAAACATTAACAATAATGATGATGCTCACCAGAATGGGCATGATGCCTGATTTTTTTTTACGGGTTGCGGTGTGATGCGATCGGTTAGAGGGGGCAGCTGCCCTGGGTCGTTTGCGTTCGGGTTGCGGTAATTTTCGTGGCGCTACAACAACCTCTGACTCCGGTAATTTACCGTGTTCGCGATAAAACACAACCAGTTGTTGATGGGCCGTGGTGATACCTTTTATTTTGTCATCGGCAGCCGCCTTTTCGGCGGTTTTATCGGCAAATTTATCGGGATGCCATAGATGTATTTGTACTTTATAGGCACGACGTAGCTCATCCCAACTGCATGCAGGATTCACATCCAGTATTCGGTAACACTCCGCATAGGTGTAGCGTTGTTGCATATTGCCTGGCCATAAAAATTGCGACTCATTTTAACCCATGATGACTACAATCACAGTAGTTGAACAGATACAATTCATGCTCACGGTAAAAATACAGAGACAATCAAATGATAAAACTGGATGTAAACGCACAACAACATGAAGTGAACGTTGATGAGACCACCCCCTTGTTATGGGTGCTGCGCGAGCAGCTGGGGTTAACCGGTGCCAAATATGCGTGTGGCGTGGGTCTGTGTGGTAGCTGTACTGTACTGGTTGAAGGTCGTGCTGTGCCGTCGTGCAATACGCCCGTATCCAGTTTTATCGGTAAAAAAATTGTCACCATAGAAGGTCTTGCCGGTGCGCATGCCTTGCATCCCGTGCAGCAGGCCTGGTTAGATGAAAATGTACCGGAGTGTGGCTATTGCCAATCCGGGCAAATTCTTACCGCTGTTTCCCTGCTGCAACAACATGCTAATCCCGATGACAACACCATCGATGCTGTTATGTCGAAGGTGTTATGTCGCTGCGGTACTTATTTACGGATTCGTAAAGCTATTAAGCGCGTAGCCGCAGGCAAGGCGGGTGTTTTATGATGTTACAGACCATTGGACGCCGCGAATTTTTTCGAACCGTGTTACTCACCGGCAGCGGGCTGGTATTGGCTGTGCAAACCGCGGCTTGCAGTAAACAAGCAGACAAAGGACAACCTGAAAGCGAGGTTTTTCAACCCAATATCTGGTTAACAGTGAAGGCCGATAACAGCATTACCATCACGATTTCCAAATCTGAAATGGGGCAGGGTGTGTACACCTCACTGGCGATGCTGGTGGCAGAGGAACTGGATGCTGACTGGCACAAAGTCGGCATCGTACAAGCCGAAACAATGGAGTCTTATGGTTCACTGGCAACGGCCGGAAGCGCTTCGATTCGTGATAGCTGGTTGCCTCTGCGCGAAGCGGGTGCCACCGCGCGTTGGCTGTTTTTACATGCCGCCGCCGCAACCTGGCAAGTGGATGTTGCCGATTGCAAAACTGAAAACGGCAAAGTCAAACATGCCGCATCCAACCGTACCCTGACGTATGGCGAACTTATCGACGCCGCCAAACACATTCCATTGCCGACAACACCACCACTAAAATCCCCGCAGGATTTTTCCCTAATCGGGCAATCCGTCGCGCGGCTCGATAACCTGGATAAAGTTACAGGCCGTGCCCGTTATGGCATAGATCAACGTTTACCCGGCCTGAAATACGCCGCCATCCGTCATGCACCGGTGTTCGGCGCCAGTGTAGCCAGTGTCGAGAGTGCAGCCGTATTAACCCGGCCGGGCATATTGGCGGTGGTTAATCTGGTATCGGCTGTTGCGGTGGTTGCAGATTCGTGGTGGCAGGCGCAGCAGGCTGTTACCGCTTTGGCAATAAGCTGGCAAGGTGGTGATGCCACGTTGAGTGATGCCAAAATTCAACAAGACTACTTAAGCCTGTTACAACAGCCCGGCACCGTTGAGTCTGAAACCGGAGAGTATTTGGCATCGAAAAACCATCAACGGGTGACAGCAAACTACTCCGCATCGTTGCAGGCTCATGCCACCATGGAACCGATGAATTGCACGGTACGTATCACCGAAGGGGTTTGCGAAATCTGGGCGCCCACCCAGCATCCGCAATATGCACGTGACCAGGTGAAAGCCAAATTAGTATCAGGCATCGGCAAGTTAATCGACAAAACACGTGCGGTCATCGGTATGACAGATGATTCCGTGAGACTTCATACCACCTTAATAGGTGGCGGATTTGGTCGTCGTCTGGAACAGGATTATGTATTGCAAGCGGTAGAGATAGCGTTACAAACCGGTTTACCCATACAACTAATCTGGAGTCGCGAAGAAGATATACAACATGACTTTTATCGCCCCTACACGTCGCACCAGCTACAAGCCGAGTTGGATCAACACGGCGCTATAACAAGCTGGACACATCGTATTGTGGGCCCGAGTCATGGTCGTAGTACCGGCGGTGCCTACGTACCTTACAAGCTGCCGCATTACCGGCTTGAGTATCACGTTAAAAAATATGCTGTGCCGATTGGCTCCTGGCGATCGGTGGGCAGCTCACACAACGCTTTTGTAACCGAAAGCTTTATCGATGAGCTGGCACATCAGGCCGGTGTAGATGCTTTGCAATATCGACGCAAACTATTACAACATGCACCCCGTATTCTGGCGGTACTCGACCAGGCTGCCATACTGGCACAGTGGGGCAAAAAGCTGCCATCCGGGCATGGCATGGGTATGGCCGTGCACTCAGCATTTGGCAGTATTGTCTGTCAGATCGCCGAGGTCTCAATACAGGCTAAAAAAACGCGAGTTGAACGTGTATTTTGCGTGGTGGATTGCGGCATGGTAGTCAATCCGGCCATTGTCACGGCGCAACTGGAAGGCGGTATTGCATTTGGTTTAAGTGCGGCTCTTCATAGCCACATCACGATACAACAAGGCCGTGTACAACAAAGTAACTTTCATGATTTTACGTTGTTAACACTGCGTGATATGCCCG
>JANOOU010000146.1:0-2579 GCA_031421475.1 Gammaproteobacteria bacterium
GGCCTGCATCGCCTGCAATATTCAGGCAGCGTAGAAATTGTGTAGGATTAGCAAGAAAACACTGCACGGCGTAATCATGATTTTCCGGCGAATCAAATCCGTATTCGGCAAGCTTGTCTTTGAGTAACGTCATCGAATCAGTTCTTAAAAAATATTGTCAAGTATATTGGCTCGAAAAGAACCGCATTCACGAATCAGTACGAGTCTATTTTTTACTGAAAACTATAACGACAGATTTACTGAAACGCGCTGCACGTTTTATGCAACAACATGACAGAAAATAACTAGAAGCGATTGGTAAGTGTGTAACGCCGTCGAATATCACGCAACACTATAAACAGCCAGGGCCAGATGAGTGCGCCAGTAAACGCAGGTAGCAAGTACAAGGCTATATTTTCCGGTGCCTGACCAATTAAACCGCTTACCCATAGGGCCAACAGCAACTTGGCCAGCAACAATACGAATATCACCAGGGCCTGTTGCACCAACGATGCCACACGAATTCGCAGATACGTCATTTCCACAATCCAGATAACCAGCACCAGGCCCATTGCATGCTGCCCAAGGATCGTACCCTGTGCCACATCGAGCAACAGTCCAAATACCCAGGCCATCATCAAACCAACAAATTCCGGCATGGCCATAACCCAGTAGATCATGAACAAGGTGACCCAATCCGGCCGAAATGCATGCGCCCACTCGGGCAAGGGCAGTAGCACCAGCATGAGCGCGAACACCATGGTCGGTATCACAACGCGATAACATCTACTGGGTTGCATCACCTGCCACCTCTTTCGTTTTCACCGGCGTAGAGTTCTTCTCCACCACAATCTCTTCGTGCCAAACCAGTAACACTTCGCGACTACGATCCAGATGCGCCACCGGTTCCGCAATAACGCGGGCAAAGGTTTCACCTACCGGCCGATCAATTTCAACAATTCGACCCACCGGATAATTAGCCGGGAAGCGGCCCCCTAAACCCGAGGTGACCAACAAATCACCCGGCTCGATATCGGCATTGTGCGGAATATGGCGTAGCTCAAGACGCCCGCCATAACCCAGGCCAAATGCCGTGGTACGCAATTCATTCCGATTGATTTGCACAGGAATGGCGTGATTGGGATCCGAAATCAACATGGCGGTGGCCGACGAGCTCGCCACATGTATAACCTGACCCATCACGCCCCAGGCATCAATAATCGGCTGTCCCCGATACACACCCTGATCTGCGCCTTTATTGATCACCACTTGTTGCCGATTGGGATCCAGATCAATCACCAGCAACTCCGCCACCAGCATGCGCTCACCCACCTTGGGTTGCGCACCCAGCATTTCACGCAAGCGATCATTTTCGCGTTCCAGCACACTGAGTTTTTGCAGGCTGACCTGGGCCCGCAATTGCTGTTCCTTGAGTTCCAAATTTTCCTGCAACAAAAACTGATGCGATGACAAACTCTGATCGGCCCAGCGGAAAAAATCCACTGGTAGATTAATGGTGTAACGTAACGGATAAATGACATAAGACTCGAGCACACCCCGCATGGCTTCGAGATGTTGCCAGCGATGATCCGCCACCATGACAGCCACCGATGCAATCAGCAGCAAAATGGCTCGCAAGGTAACGGAGGGGCCCGGTAAAAATAACGGCTGCATAAGGGATTACATGCTCATACAGAATAAGAACTTCATACCAACCAGAGCAGCGTTGCAAACTGACATGCGTACCTCGGCTCGATTACTCAACGGCGAGGAAATCTCCACCATGTTCATCGATCAGTTCCAGCACCCTGCCACCTCCCCGCGCAACGCAGGTCAGTGGATCTTCAGCCAACACCACCGGCAGGCCGGTTTCTTCCATTAACAAACGATCGAGATCACGTAACAAGGCACCGCCACCGGTTAATACAATGCCACGCTCGGCCACATCGGCGCCCAGTTCGGGAGGCGTTTGCTCGAGTGCGGTTTTAACGGCACTGACTATACCGTGCAAGGGTTCCTGCAAGGCTTCAAGAATTTCATTACTGTTGAGAGTAAAACTACGTGGAATACCTTCGGAAAGGTTGCGGCCCTTGACTTCTATTTCCAGCAGCTCTTTACCCGGGTAACCGGATCCGATCGTGTGTTTGATACGTTCGGCTGTGGCTTCACCAATCAAAATGCCGTAGTTGCGACGTATATAACTGATGATGCTTTCATCAAATTTATCGCCGCCAATACGTACCGATGCCGAATAAACAATACCATTGAGTGAAATCACCGCCACTTCAGAGGTACCACCCCCTATGTCCAGTACCATCGAACCGCGCGGTTCGTCAACCGGCATACCGGCACCAATGGCGGCGGCCATAGGCTCTTCAATTAGAAACACCCGGCGTGCGCCAGCGCCGGCAGCCGATTCCTTGATGGCACGACGTTCAACCTGGGTAGCGCCGCAGGGTACACATATCAATACCCGCGGGCTGGGGCGCAGCATGGCGCTTTCATGCACTTTACGAATAAAGTGCTGCAACATTTTTTCAGTGATATGAAAGTCGGCGATCACACCATCGCGCATGGGCCGTATCGCGGTGATGTTTTGC
>JANOOU010000147.1:0-2492 GCA_031421475.1 Gammaproteobacteria bacterium
GTTGATTTGTCGCAGAACACGGGTTATGCGGGTCGTGGCATGGGACTTATTGCGAAATTATGTAAAGAAGTCAAGTTTCTCGTTAAAGGCAATGTGGTTATGGTGTTGTATGAATGGGATTAGTATTGTTTGCGATTCCGCATAAATTACTTACCAGGTGAACGGTGCTTTTTGCTGTTTTTAAAAAATTATGAATAGGGATTAAGTATAAGACATTTGTTGTCACTGAAAGTTGTATCCGTTGTAAATACACGGATTGTGTTGATGTGTGTCCGGTGGATTGTTTTCACGAAGGGCCAAATTTTTTGGTGATTGACCCGGATGAATGCATCGATTGCCAATTATGTGTTGCCGAATGCCCGGTGAATGCTATTTACGCGGAAGACGATGTACCGCTGGAGATGCGGGCCTTTGTGAAACTTAATGCAGATTTGGCACAACATTGGCCAGTGATCAGTCAGGTTAAATCGGCGCCAGCCGATGCCGCAGATTGGGAAGGTGTGGCGGATAAATTACAGTTTCTGGAAAAATAATCCCTGTTTCGAATTACAAAACCGATGGCATGATGGTCAGTGCGCCGTGATCGTCATTGGGATCGGACATATCTTTGGTTTGATAAACCAGCAAATCGTAATAGCGGCGTATGCCTTCTACATAACGTACCGGCTCCCAGCCACGCGCATACCCATAAGGTACTTGTTGATACCATTTACTGCGCGTCAATAATGGCAGGGTGGTCCGTATATCGCTCCACTTGTTGGGGTTTTTATTCAGCATTATGGCAATACTGCGTGCATCTTCCAGATGGTAGTAACCGACGTTGTAGGCGGCCAGTGCAAACCAGGTGCGGTCCGGTTCTTCTATTTCAGGTGGCAAGCGCGCGTGTATTTCAGCGAGATAGCGGGCGCCGCCATAAATACTGCTGTGTGGATCCAGCCGGTCACTCACCCCTAAATGGGTGGCGGTGTCACGGGTTAGCATCATAATGCCGCGCACACCGGTAGCTGATACCGCATTGGGATCCCAATGCGATTCCTGATAACCCACCGCAGCGAGTAAGCGCCAGTCCAGGCCGAGGTCAGTGGAGGCTTGTTGAAATACGTTCTGATATTTACTGAGGCGGGTGCTGATGTGTTCTATGTAGGTGCGGTTGCCCACGTAATCAAATTGCGAAATATGGCCATAATGTTGCTCAACCAGGTGTTCGAGTTCGCCGTTGTTATAAATTCGCCAGAAGAATTCGGACGCCTTATCGTACAAGCTGGTGTCCTGTGTCTTGGGAAAAGCCCAGGCCAGTTGCGAGGGTTCGGATAAATCAAAAGCCACACGTAATTCCAGCATAAAACGCTGGTTCAGAGCCAGCTCGTTGGAATCGGCCACGGTGTAATCAATGGCTTTTGAGTTCACCATTTGCAACAACTCTTCACTTTCTACATCGTCGTGCTCAACCCAGTTGAGCAGGCTGTGCTGTTGTTTGAGTTTGAGCAAGCGATCGACATGGCTGGAGTCGGCCATGACTTCCAGCATCCCGTTAAGGTCGCTAACGGTGCCCGGTTTTTGATTTTGGTTGTGGTAGACCAGTTGTTCACTGATTTGCTGGTAGCTGGGGCTAAACAGTACGCGCTGTTTACGTGCTTCGGTAACAGTCAGGCCGGCCGCGGCGAAGTGAACCTTGCCCTTTTCGACACTGCGAAAGATGTCGTTGATGTTGTCAGGCACTACGACTTTGAGTTTGACACCCAGTGATGCTGCAAACAGGCTGGCCAGATCGTATTCAAAGCCGGTGGGGCCGTCCGGGCCTTCGTAATAGGTGGTAGGAGAATTGCGGGTGGCGATGATCAATTCGCCAGAGTTAACCACCTGCTGTAATAGGGTGGGTTTGAAAATAAAAGGAATTCCCTCAACAATCAATAGGATAGAAAATACTGCTACCACCATTGATAACGCCAACACACGACTTCCTAGTTTTTTTGGCAACATATATACCAGCCGAATCATTCACACAGTTTGATTATAAGGGGCAACGCCAAGCCATGTCCCCTATTTTGATCAGAGCCATAACCATAAGAGAGTGGGCTTTATAGAGCGGGATAGAGAATGTGTTGCGGCAGGCCGAAGTGTTCCGGGTAGGTGACCTTCACCAGATACAGGCCCTGTGCCGGTGCGGTAGGGCCGGCAACGGTGCGGTCGCGTCCTGCCAGCAGTTCAGCAATCCAGTGACCGGGCCGCTCCCCGGTGCCCACCATCAGCAGCGAGCCAACTATATTCCGCACCATGTGATGCAAAAAGGCATTGGCCGATATATCCACATAAATGTAATCGTTGTGTCGCGCTACGTTTATGAAATACATCCAGCGGTTGGCGTGTTTGGCCTGGCATACGGATGATCGAAACGCAGAAAAATCCTGTTTACCCACCAACACTTGAGCGGCCTCCTGCATGGCGTCCGTATGGAGATAACCATGGCGCCAGCTAACGCGCTTATCGTGCAG
>JANOOU010000148.1:0-2345 GCA_031421475.1 Gammaproteobacteria bacterium
GCAGGCAATGCGGTTAAGCCGGCCCTCAATGGCATTACCTTGCCCGAAAAATACAAGGACTGGCGTGTAATCTCTGTGTCACATCGTACTGATAACAAAACCATGCGCGTCATTGTCGGTAATGACATTGCAATCAAGGCCGCCCGCGAAAACAATATCAATCCCTGGCCACAAGGCAGTATTCTTGGCAAACTGGTCTGGAAAGAAACTAAAGATGAACATTGGGAACCGGCAATCGTTCCAGATCAATTCGTCCATGCCGAATTCATGATCAAAGACCCCGTTAAATATGCTTCAACCGGTGGCTGGGGTTATGCGCGCTGGCTGGGTAAGGAACAAAAGCCCTATGGTGAAAATGTAGACTTTGCGCTGGAATGCATGGCATGTCATACCCCTGTTCAGGGACAGGACTGGGTGTTTACGCGGCCCGTATCACTACCGTAATACAGGATAGCCTAGGGAGCCTCTGATTAAGTCCGTTCGTGGTGAGCCTGTCGAACCACAGACACTAAAAACACCTGTTATTTCAGATGTTTTTTCTGCCCTTCGACAAACTCAGGGCGAACGGAGGACTTAATCAGAGCTTCCCTAGCTTGTTAATGCGCGGGGCGCTGACAGCATCACATCTGTTAGCGCCACCCAATAAAGGATTGATTGTGAATGAATACATTTGAAAATCGGCTAATCGAACATATTCCGAAATTACGCCGCTATGCACGCGCGTTATATGGCAACCCCGGTAGCGCAGATGATTTGGTGCAAGACACACTGGAAAGAGCCTTGATTAAGAAATCGCTTTGGCGTAACGATAGTGAGTTAAGACCCTGGTTATTTACATTGATGCACAATATTTATATTAATCAGATTCGAAAAACCTGCACACAACCTTTCATGCAGGAGCTGGATGAAAATCTTCGTGATACATCGGAGACTCCCGAGGCCCGGTATCACGCACAACAATTGAAATACAACATCAGCCTGTTACCCGATGATCACCGGGAAGTATTTTTGCTGGTATCACTCGAAGGCTTCAGCTATGTAGAAGTGGCCGATATTGTGGGCATCCCGGTTGGCACTGTCATGTCCCGCTTGTCACGGAGCAGAGAAAAACTGCGTAATTTACTGGATGTAAAAAAAACTCAATCGTTAAGGAGCGTTAAATAATGAGCAACGACAAGACCGTTAATGACACTGAGTTGCATGCCTATCTCGACAAACAGCTGGATGCTGCACAGCGTAATGAGATAGAAAAATTACTCTGCAATGATGAGCAAGCACAGGCAAAACTAAATAATTACCAACACCTGAACCATAGCCTGCACCGGCTTTATGATCCGGTGTTAACGGAAGCTATTCCACCAGGATTACTGGCTACGGTTTCTCACCGTTCACGTTACTGGAACCTCGTTGCGTCAGTGGTATTATTTTTAGCCGGTTCGTTGTTTGGCTGGCAAGCCCAATTGCATTTGGCTGACATGAAAGCACGGCCATCCGAAACCGATATGAATCTGGTCAAACCGGCGGCCTTCGCACATGTTGTCTATTCATCCGAAGTTGCGCATCCCGTTGAAGTCAGCGCCAGTCAACATGAACATTTGAACAAATGGTTATCCAAACGACTTAATACAAAATTAACTGCACCGGATTTAACGGCATCGGGTTACCACCTGGTCGGCGGTCGGTTATTACCTTCAACAGAAGAACGCATGGCCGCACAATATATGTATGAAAATTCGGCTGGCAGTCGTGTAACGCTATATGTCCGCCGCGGCGATTGGGAACACAAAACGCAAACTATTAGCTACAGTGAACAGGACGGCCTGTCCATGTTCTACTGGACAGATAATGATATGGGTTATGCACTGACAAGCAATGCCAGGAAAGACATGCAACAGGAAATGGCCAGGGACGCTTATACACAGCTCATCATCAATTCGGTAAAAATATAAATTTTATCTGCTGACTATCTTACGTCTTGTTTATCATGCCCCGTTCATGATCTATGTGACCAATACGTCACATAGATCTCACAAACCCGGAGATATCAGGTGCCTGTTTATTTGTTGGCCGGCGCCTGCGGAAGAATTTGTTGCAGAGCATGTCAGAAAAATATTTTATAGCGGTGGAAACAGGCCAGTTGTGTTAACAATTGTAGATAGCTGTTTTTGCCCTGACTTAGTCGTTCGATATTTCTCAATTAACTTCTGAGTTCAATCACAAGCAGCCATTGGCTGTTCTTACCTGAACAGCAATTTCTACCCTAAAGCGGACAATTTGCCGATTGTGATTATCTAAAATAGCGGACATTCGAACGTTGAATTAACTAGCGCGCTGCTTTTTGCGCG
>JANOOU010000149.1:0-4111 GCA_031421475.1 Gammaproteobacteria bacterium
TCCTGCGCCGATAATTTTACGGCATCCGCCAGATCACGTAATGCACTGCACTCGGGCGCATCTTTGATCTGTTCGGCTACGACATCCGACATTAAATTGGTGAGTTGACGGCTGCTAATAGTTTTACCAAAAAATCGCGACGCCACATCCGGTAACTGGTGTGCCTCATCAATAATAAAGGCATCGGCGCTGGGCAAGAGATCACCAAAACCATTTTCCTTGAGTGCCATATCGGCCAGTAACAAATGGTGGTTAATCACCACCATATCAGCCTCCTGTGCGGCACGCCGTGCTTTAACCACAAAACAATCGGTCCACTTGGGACATTCCGTGCCCAAACAATTTTCAGCAGTAGAGGTCACCATAGGCCAGACACGCGCATCTTCCGTAATGCCGTGCATTTCGCCTATGTCACCACTGCGCGTGGTTTTGCTCCATTGCCGGATGCGTTGCAGGTGATCGCGAATTTCATTGGTATAAAATGGCTGGTGATCATCCAGATCCACACGATACAAACATAAATAATTGGAACGGCCTTTAAGCAGTGCGACATCCAGTGTTAGATTCAATGCAGCTTTTACGGCAGGTAAATCGCGGTGAAATAATTGATCTTGCAAATGCCGGGTGCCGGTCGAAATAATAATTTTTTTATCGGCAAGCATGGCGGGTACCAGATAGGCAAACGTTTTACCAATGCCAGTACCCGCCTCGGCTACCAGGGTGCCGCGATTGTGCAACACCTGATGGATAACCTCGCTCAGATCCTGCTGGCCTGCACGCGGCATAAAACCTTGTAAGGCTTTATTGAATGGACCGCTCGCGCCTAACAGTTCACGCATTTGCATTAGTTATTTTCCTGCTGCAAACGCTGACTGGTTTGAACGGCTTGCTGCGCAAGATCTGCATGACCTGATAAATTATAAGCACGTGAGATCAAAGACCAGTTCCAGGCTTGCAATGTTTTATTTTGTTTGGCCAGCGAGTTGGATTTTTTGGCCATTTGAATAGCCTGCTCCGGGTTATTTTTACCCAGATAAACAATCGCCATACGGGTCCAGCTATCCGCTTGATAACTATCAATGCGAATCGCACGTTCAATTAAGGATGAGGCCTCGGGCCAGCGATTTTCCTTAATCAGAACGTCTGCCTGATTAATCAGTGCAATAACAGCAGAGTTGACGCGCTGCGTGGTGGCAGGCCCCTGCACTGTCGGTAAGGTTTCTATATTTTCCGTTGGCTTGATTTGCTCCGCCGGTGGTGTGCAGGCCATCAGGCCCCACACATATAAAATAACGATTAACGAAACAGAGATTGAATTCGATCGAACACTGAAATGGATTTGCATGCCGCCTTCTGCTGTGGAGCTGAACCAGGATAGAACGGCAATTCTACCGCAGCCTCGCATCCTTGAGCGGATAATTCACCGGTATTACTGTCGATCCACTGGGTTTCCAGTGTATCGGGCAATTCCAGATGCAAATCGTTCAAGGATACGTTTTGCATTAATCGTGTCCACACACGCAAAGCACCGCTGGCACCGGTTAATCCCGTAGGCGTGTTGTCATCACGCCCGACCCACACCACCGCCAGACGATTATCGGCAAAACCGGCAAACCAGGAGTCGCGTGTATCATCGGTAGTGCCGGTTTTACCGGCCACCTGCGCGTGCAAGGCATCCACCAGACTTTTTGCCGTGCCGGTTTGGGTGACACGATGTAACACCGTATTCACCAAATACACATCCTCCATTTTCAGGGTTTGTTTCAACTCAATGGGATAACGCGTCAGTAATTCACCTTCAGCGGTGGTCACTTCACGAATTGCCCGTAACGGAATTCTGGAACCTTTACCGGCCAGTGTTTGATACATGCGCGTGACTTCAAATGGCGTCAGATGAAAAGCACCGAGCATTAATGATGGATAAACCGGCACCTCACGTTCTACGCCCATAGCGGCCAGCGTGGCTGCAATTTTTGCCAGACCCACATCCAGACCTAAACGTACCGCCGGAATATTGCGTGAATCTTCCAATGCGGTGTACAACGGAATGTTATCGCGAAATTTTCCATCGTAATTTTTCGGCGTCCAGATTCGGCCGTTGTATTCTTTTAAACTTAAGGGCGAATCATCAAGCATGGTAGCTAGCGTATATTTATTCGGCTGTTGCAATGCTGCCAGATATACGGCCGGTTTAACTAATGAGCCAATTTGACGCGTTGCATCCAGCGCCCGGTTATAACCGGCAGACAAGGGATTGCGATCACTCACCAGTGCCTGGATATCACCGTTATCCGGTGCTGTAACGATAACAGCGGTTTGCAGATTACGGGATTTGACATGCTGTTTTTCCAACTCCGGTAACATCGTCATAACCGATTGCTCGGCGGCACGCTGCACCAGTGGATCAAGTGTTGTAAAAATGCGTAATCCGGTTGATTGCAAATCTTCTTCGTTGTAATCGTCGTGCAATTGTCGCTTAACCAGATCAATAAATGCCGGATAACGATTGGATGCCTTGTGCATACCGGTTGTGATAACAAGCGGCCGCGATTGCAAGGTTTTTAATTGCGATAGATTGATAACAGACTGATCGGCCATTTGCTGCAATACCTGATTACGCCGCTGCAATGCGCGTTCCGGATGGCGGCGCGGATCATACCAGGATGCACCTTTCACCAGGCCCACCAACATCGCCAGCTGATCACGCGATAATTTATCTAAAGGCTTGTCAAAATAAAACTCACTGGCCAATGCAAAGCCATGAATGGCACGCGCACCATCCTGGCCTAAATAAATTTCATTGAGATAGGTTTCGAGTATGGTTTTTTTATCGTAATGATATTCCAGCAACAAGGCCATGATGGCTTCATTTATTTTTCGGACCAGGCTGCGTTCGGCATTCAGAAAAATATTTTTAACCAGCTGCTGCGTTAAGGTGCTTCCGCCCTGCATACCGGCTGATGAAGTCATATTGTTCCAGAGTGCACGTACAATAGCGCGAGGGTCCACACCATAATGTTCGTAAAAACGTCGGTCTTCCACGGCCAGCAAGGTCAACACCAGATGATCCGGCGCTTCATCGAGACGAATTAATTTTCGATCCTCGGCAACGCCCGGATAAATACCGGCGATGCGAACCGGTTCCAGGCGAACCAGTGCCAGTTCATCATGACCAAACAGCGTGAACACGCCTTCAATACGCCCATCAGAAAAATCAACACGAATGGCGCCGCCTTGTTGATGACCATCACCAAATCTGAAATCACGGGTGATGACTTCAAAATGAACACCGTCCCACTGTCGATATTGCCCCGCTACGGTGGGCATTGTATTAACGCGTTTATAGCCGATTAAGATCAGCTCACTCTCAAACTGTGCAGCTTGTAATGGCAGGCCTGTATATAACTCCAGTGAACGCGCGAACACCTGCGAAGGCAGAGCCCAGATCCGGCCCGACATTTTTTCTTGCAGACGTAGATTGAGCGAAACGACATAAACACTGGTGGCAAATGTGATAAAGAGTGTTGCGGGTAGAACATATTTCCAGAATTTCACTTTGCCCCGCTTGCCTGATGGTTGACGTGAATAACGCTTTTTTCTTGGCATACTAATACTGTTGATAAATAGTGAGAGTGCTAAATTTGTTAACCACCCAATGATCTACAGGCTTTTCCTGCACACCAGACCGGGTGCGATATACTACAGCAGCGGGACGCACAGAGCAGCTACCATGACTGGGAATGACGGAAATAAAATTTATTCTGCGGCGATGTTACAGACAGATGCCTACAACCACTCCATAACACATCTCTCGAATTTTACTAGGGAGCCTCTGATCAAGTTTGGGCGAGCGGATTTGTGAGACAGAATTTTTCAGCACAAGGCGTCCATGAATATCGACATGGGCAGGCAATATCCAGGATTCTTGCCAAGTTTCACAACGCAGTGATGGAAAATTCTGGCCGCAAAGCCGCCGCACATAACTTGATCAGAGGTTCCCTAGGGTACTCTGTAACCCCCTGTCACTGCCGCCACACCCAATGTTCTCCCTTCCTGATTGTGCTATATAACCTGATACCCTGATGATCAGGGATGTGTTTGCTTTTAATAC
>JANOOU010000150.1:0-2292 GCA_031421475.1 Gammaproteobacteria bacterium
GTATCGAATACGAGAGCATGTTCTATGGCCCCAAAATCTAGGCAGACAGACAATATGCATAAAGCTACTACGAATGACGCCATCTCTCAATCCAACCCACGTGCCTGGCGTAACCCCTGGGTGATTGGCTGGATCACACTGATTGCTGTGGTATTGCTGGTTAATATTGCCATGATCAGCATTGCGTTTATCACCAGCCCGGGACTGGTGAACGAAAACTATTATGATCGGGGTCGTCACTACGAAAAAACCCTCAAATCCAAAATCGCTACACGTGATGCACTGGGCTGGAGCATCAGTACCGACTTCCCGATCACACCGCAGATTAACCAACCTGAAAAATACCGTTTTAATATCGTCGATAAAAATGCTGTACCCATTAGCAACGCGCAAACAACGATTGCACTTTATCGCCCCTCCGATGCCGAAGCGGATTTTGAACTGCCGATGCACGAAATTGTACCGGGGATATACAGCGCCGATGTGCGCTTCCCGCTTAAAGGTGAGTGGGAAATAATTGTGTCGGTTAAACGCAATGATGATCACTATACTTTCTCACAGCGCGCGCGTGTTGCCGCTGAATAACAAACCTGCATCGTGACCAAAATGTCTCTGGAAGAAGCACAATGTTTTCACTGTAGACTGCCTGTTCCATCAGACATTCACATCCATGCCAATATAAATAATCAGGAACAACGTTTTTGTTGCCACGGCTGTAAATCGGTTTGCTCAATAATATATGATTCGGGTTTACAAGGATTTTATCAACGCACGCCTGAAGGCCAGCACCTCGCACCACCCCCTGCTCTAACCAAAGATGTAACCCTGTATGACATGGATGAAGTGCAAGGTGAATTCGTAAACGATCTTGGACAGCAACGATATATTCATCTACTGGTGGAAGGCATACACTGCGCTGCCTGTATCTGGTTAATTGAGCGCAGCCTCGGCACCCTGCCCGGTATACTGGATGTAAAAGTGAATCTGGCTAATCGCCGCACGCATATACGCTGGAACAACGACCAACTAAAACTCTCCAGCATTTTACAACATCTTGGAAAAATCGGTTACGCCGCTATTCCGTTTGATCCAGAAGCCGCTGAAGGCCACATCAAAAAACAAAATCGTGCGATGTTATTACGCATGGCCTTCGCCGGTTTTGCGATGATGAATATGATGTGGGTAGCGATAGCATTATTTTCAGGCGCCGATCAGGATGAGTTCCGGCATTTATTTCACTGGGTGGGTTTTACACTGGCTACACCCACCCTGTTTTATTCCGGCTGGCCATTTCTAAAAGGCGCTATCACCGGTTTAAAAAATCGGCATCTCACCATGGACTTGCCGATTGCCATAGGCGCCAGCATTACGTATATCTACTCCAGTTATATCACCTTCACAAAATCCACATCCGGCGATGTTTATTTTGATACGGTGGTTAATTTTATTTTTATTATTCTGGTCGGACGATTTCTAGAAGCAAAATCCAAACGCCATGCACTGGTGGCGACACAGCGCTTACTCGATCTACAACCCCGTGTGGCAACCGTACTTCGCGACAACGAACACATTATTGTACCGGTTAGATCCATCAAGATTGGCGAAACCGTTTTAATTCGTGGCGGTGAGAAAGCACCTGTCGATGGCACAGTACTGAGTGGCAGCAGCCGTTTTGATGAGGCCATGTTGAGTGGTGAATCGACACCGGTACATAAACAAACAGGCGATGTCATATCAGCAGGCACCATTAACACTGAAAACACACTGCACGTTAAAGTCAGCAATACCCTGAGCAATACCACACTGGGTAAAATAATCAGCCTGGTAGAAGAAGCGCAGGCATCCAAAGCACCCATACAGTGTACAGCGGATAAAATCGTGCCGTGGTTTGTTGCCGTTACATTATTATTAGCCGCCATTACATTCTTTTTATGGCATGCCGAAAATATTGATAAAGCCATACTCGCCGCCACTTCGGTGATGATTATCACCTGCCCCTGTGCATTTGGTATGTCTACGCCCATGTCAATTACTGTTGCATCTGGACTCGGCGCCACTCATGGCATTCTGGTAAAAAACGACGCCGTCCTGGAACACTTGTCCACCATTAATCATTTTGTATTTGATAAAACCGGCACGCTGACGCTGGGTAAAATTCGTTTGCGTCAAATTATTACCAGCAACTTTGATGAGAACCAGTTATTAGCCCTGGCCGCTAGTGCAGAACATTTATCCGAACACAGTATTGCCAAATCGATTGTTCTAGCCGCAGAAGAGCGCGGCCTGGCAGCA
>JANOOU010000151.1:0-6127 GCA_031421475.1 Gammaproteobacteria bacterium
TCACGATCGAAAACCCACCGGCCTCTTTAGGCAGCAGGTTTTCAAATTTGATTGGACAACCTGCCGCCATTGAGTGATTTTTATAATGCATAAATATTTAATGTTGTTGTTATGTGTCTTTTTCAGCGGTTGCGAACCCTATGTACCACCCGATCCAAACGGGCCCAATGGTTCCTGGTGGGTGGGTGGTCTGGATGGTGGGATTTATGTTTTTATGGAGGATGATGCCAATTCATCCGATAACATCTACCAGGGCAGTATTTATTTTGATGCAGATAAAACCCTCTGGTACAAGGGTAAATTCCAATACAGTCAGAACACGCGCCTGGATTACAAAAACAGGGAAATATATTCTGGCTGGGATGGTGAGCGTTTGTTACTAAAAGACCAAAGCTATTTACAGGCTATGGAGGAAATCCCGCCTTTATAAGCTGCTAGGGAACCTCTGATTAAGTCAAAAAATTATGAACGTAGGGCGCCAGACTTAATCAGAGATTCCCTAGCCGTCCGCCGTGTTATTGGGGTAATGGTTTGCACGGTACTACGAAATCAACATGATAGTGCTCGTCGTGTCGCACCCAGGATTTTTTGGCAGAAAGTTTAATGTGTTGTTTTATATACGGACCCTCTTGCGTATTCAATAAATAATGCTGTAACGGCGGATCAAAAATGACGCGCCAAATACCCACACCGGCTTTAACAGCGCTTTTATGCAATTGCACAATATGTGCGGCCATGGCTTCGAAATCAATGCGGTAAGACTCGTAGTGCCCTGTGGCATCAAACTCCACTTCATAGCCAAATTTATTCAACGGGTGGGTTGGAAAATAGGCTGGCTTGCCGGATGCATCTATAACCGGCACCATAAAATCAATCGACAGACCATTTTGATGTGTTTTATGCGGTGAGAATTCACCACCTTCCTTAAAGCCAGTTTCGGCGTATTTGTATTTTTTTGCAGGTAATGTCTGTGCCAGGGCGGCGTAACTATCTATGACGATTTCGTTTACTTTGGAATGCACATAAGTACGGCCGAGTGTCTGAGCCAGATAACTGTAGCTGATAAAGTTTTTGCCATCTGCTGGCATGGGTACGCCGTTTTTAAGTGAGCCATGTGCGGTTGTGCCGTAACATTCACTTTCGGATGCGTTGGCAGCCATGGCATAGGTATGCAAGATGAAACAGACTATGTATTGCAAATTTTTTTTGTTATTCATGAAAATCATTTGCTACGGTTGCTTATCTAAAATCAAAAGGCGATAAATCGTCAAGCAACGAATCAAAGTCATCCAGTGGAATGTGATAATTTTTAAGCCATAACTTGAATTGTTTGACATCCCTGAAGGTTCGCAGGTCGTTCTGAATACGTGTGATGATGTTGCGCATATTGCGTATGTCCTGCTTCAGGAAAGTTAACAGGCGTTTAGATGTAATGGGTTCATACGGCGCAACGCGGGCCATGTTGCGTAATTGCATTTCTACCAGCATTACTTCTTCTGCAATTTCGTCGAGCTGATTTTGCAGAATTGTGTTGAAATGTTTTAGGCGGTCTGCCGCGATGTTGTTGATGTTGTGCTGATCAATTTGTTCGACAGAAAGCTGTAATTCCAGCAGTTGCAATAAATCGCGTTTGCCGTAGGCGACGGTAATTTTTTGCATCAGTTCGGTTTTGCGTTGGCGTTCCACCGGGTCGGGTTCGCGGTCGGGGTGCAGGGCGGCCACCAGTTGCCGGTACACGGCCTGGATGGATTTGCTGATACTGGCCTGTTCTTTCTGTTCACGCGCTTCTTTGGCTTGTTGTTTTGCGGTTTTTTTGCGCTCGTTGCGCTGGTTTTCGGCCTGGCGTTGTTGTTCCCCCACTTTCTCAGCGAGTTGTTCTGCTGTTTTCATCGGGTCAGAAAAATCGAATTCGTTTTCATCCAGGGTGACGCCGAATTCCTGTTCGAACATGGATTTCATGAAATCATTTTGCTCAGCGGCATCCTGTTGCATCTGGCTGTCGAAATCCTGTTCGCTGTATTGGTTGTAAATCACTTTCATGTCATCGCGTCCTTCGGTGCCAATCAATTCTTCGCATATTTCCAGAATTAAATATTTAATTTTGTCCTGCTGATTGCGGCTGAATTTTTGGGTGGTGTAGTAGTTGTCGAGCAAAACCACCACTTCAGCTTGATGCTCGCTGTAGGTTTTGTTGAGCGGGCGGAGTTTGGTGGCCGCTTCCTGCTGGAGTTGGGGCATGATTTCTTGCCAAGTGGCCAGTTGTTTTTTCGAGGCATCGATTTTCTTGATCAGGCTGTTGAATTTTTTCTGCGCGGGCGTCAGGCGGGCAGATGGCTCAATGGCCACGGCTGGGCTGATGTTGGGGGTATTTGGCATGGTGGATGGTTGGCGTTAAAAAAACAAATTCTAAGGGGGCTCAGGGCCGAAGACAAATGAATTGTGAAGAGGTATTCCTATCGGCATCGGCCAATGGGTTCACGCCGCCGCATACGGGGTGATTGTTTTTTTGCCGCTTTCAACATTCTGGCATTCATCCTGCACTAAGCCCGGTATCTTCTTTTAAAGTCAAAATTCCGACGAGGCTCCTCATGACACAAGATACGGTGATGACGTTGGCGGCGCAGGCGATGTGGATGACCATTTTGTTGTGTGCGCCGTTGCTGATATCGGCGCTGATTGTGGGTTTGGTGGTGGGTATGTTTCAAGCCGCGACGCAGATTAACGAAATGACGCTGAGCTTTATTCCCAAGCTCGGCATTCTGGTGGTGGCGCTGTTGATATTTGGCCCGTGGATGCTGAGTACTCTGGTGGCGTATACCCAGCAGTTGATCAGCAGTATTCCGGAGATGATCGGGTAGCGCAGCATGTTGACTGTCACCACAGAGCAAATCGGGGCCTGGATCGGCGGTTACTTCTGGCCGTTTGTGCGCATCAGCGCCCTGTTCATGGTGGCACCAGTGTTCGGTGCGCAAATGCTGCCGGTGAAGATACGCATCATGCTGGCCTTTACCCTGAGTTTATTGGTTGCGCCCTTGTTACCGGCGGCGCCCGCGGTTGATCCGGTGTCTTTACCGGGAGTGTTTTTGCTGGCGCAACAAGTGTTGATCGGTGTGGCCATGGGTTTCATGGTGCACATGGTGTTTCAAACGCTGGTGATCGCGGGCGAGGCCATGGCCAATGGCATGGGCCTGGGTTTTGCGCGCATGGTCGATCCGGCCAACGGGGTGCAGGTGCCGGTGATTTCGCAGTTTTTCATCATCATGGCCACCTTGTTATTTGTCACGCTCAATGGTCATTTGATGTTGATTGATCTGGTGGTGCGCAGTTTTCATATTCTGCCCATCGGCGCGGGCGGTTTAACACCGGCTGGCTTGCGTATGGTGGCGGCCTGGGGCAGCCAGATGTTTATCGGTGCCTTGTTGATCGCCTTGCCGGCGGTCACTGCCATGCTGGTGGTGAATATTTCTCTGGGTGTGATTACCCGTGCTGCACCGCAGCTGAATATTTTTGCGGTGGGTTTTCCCTTAATGATTTTGCTGGGCTTTGTTTTTATTGCCTTATCGACACCGGCCATACTCAATCAGTTCACCGCTTTGATGATGGATAGTTTCGACGCCATCATCGTTATTTTGGAAACAAAATAATGTCTGAAGAAGACAGCGGCCAGGAACGTACCGAAGAGCCCACGGCTAAGCGTCAGGAGGACGCGAAAAAAAAGGGCCAGATAGCGCGCTCGCGCGAACTCAACACCATGGCGGTGATGCTGGCATCGGCAGTGGCGATGGTGATGCTGGGCAAGGCGATGATTTTCGATTTGGGTGAATTGTTAAAGCAGCATTTGCACATCAGCCGTGTCGATATTTTTGATGTGGGCGCCATGTCGCGGTTGTTTGCCGATGCCGTTATTGATGGCCTGTGGTTGTTAACACCGCTCTTGATATTGCTGATGGTGGTAGCTTTGCTGGCGCCGTTATCGATTGGCGGCTGGTCGTTCAGTTTTGAAGCGATACAACCGAAATTGAGCAAACTTAATCCCATCAAGGGCTTTGGGCGATTGTTCTCCTGGCGCTCTTTGACTGAGTTGCTGAAAGCCCTGGTGAAGTTTGTGCTGGTGACGGCGGTGGCCATCGGTGTGATCTGGTTGCAAATGGGTGAATTTATCCAGCTCGGCAGTGAATCCCTGCAACCCGGCCTGGCCCATGCCGGCGAGTTGCTGACTGCTGCGTTTTTATATGTATCGGCGGCGTTAATTTTAATTGCGGCGGTGGATGTGCCGTTCCAGATCTGGGATCACAACAAACAAATGCGCATGACCCATCAGGAAGTGCGCGACGAAATGAAAGACACCGAAGGCAAACCCGAAGTACGCAGCCGCATTCGCCAGTTGCAGCGCGAAATATCGCAGCGCCGCATGATGGAAGCGGTGCCCAAGGCCGATGTGGTGGTGACCAATCCTACGCATTTTGCAGTGGCCCTGAAATACGATCCGAAAAAAATGCGTGCCCCGGTGGTACTGGCCAAGGGTGCTGATTTGATTGCGCTGAACATTCGAAAAATAGCGGAAGAAAATAATATAACGCGTATCGAAGCGGCGCCGTTGGCACGAGCCTTGTATCACAGTACAGAAATAGGTCAGGCGATACCGCAGGGATTGTATTTAGCCGTGGCCCAGCTGCTGGCTTACGTGTTTCAGCTCAAGGCAGTCCAAAAAAATGGCGGCAAAAAACCGACACCACCCGCGATGGAGGTGCCGGATGAGTTCAAGAAGCACACGGAGAGCGGTGAACCTGAGCCGGTGTTGTAGGGACGGGTCTGAAAAGAAACAGAAAACGCAAATGAACGCAAATGAACGCAAATAAAAATAAATGATTTTTTGTTCCTTCGTTCTCCTGGAGCGAAGCCGGAAAAAGGTTGTAAAGAAAAGCTAGTAAATGAATTTCATGGAAGAAAATAAAAAAGGATTTTGTTTTTCATTCGCGTTTATTTGCGTGATGCACATGGATGTGCGAATGCCGCGAACGCAGGATGCGTAAGAGAGGCGCATTTGCGTTTTCTTTTTCTTTAAGTAGTAACAACAGACAAGGTGATCAAGATGGAAGCGGTATTACAAAACATTCAAGCCTGGAGTCGTCGTGGCATTGTCGCGCCGTTTTTGGTGATCGCCTTGCTGGCGATGTTGGTGGTGCCGTTGCCACCGCTGGCGCTGGATATATTGTTTACCTTCAATATTTCCTTATCGGTGATTGTATTGCTGGTGTGTATTTATGCCAAACGGCCGCTGGATTTTATTATTTTCCCCACCATTTTATTGATCACGACTTTATTTCGGTTGGCGCTGAATGTGGCGTCCACCCGTGTGGTGTTACTGGACGGGCATACTGGTACGGCGGCAGCCGGTCACGTCATAGAATCTTTCGGCGAATTTGTGATTGGTGGTAATTACACCGTGGGTCTGGTGGTGTTTGCCATTCTGGTGATTATTAATTTTATAGTGGTTACAAAAGGTGCCGGGCGAGTATCCGAAGTGACGGCGCGATTTACCCTGGACGCCATGCCCGGTAAACAAATGGCGATTGATGCCGATCTCAATGCCGGCACTATTAATCAGGAGGAAGCCCGTGCGCGGCGTGCCGAAGTGGTGAGTGAAGCAGATTTTTACGGTTCGATGGATGGCGCCAGCAAGTTTGTGCGCGGTGATGCGATCGCCGGTATTCTGATTATGTTTATCAATATCATCGGTGGCCTGGCTATAGGCATGTTGCAACACGATATGGCGCTGGCGGATGCGGTGCGTAATTACACTTTGCTGGCCATCGGTGATGGCTTGGTGGCGCAAATTCCGTCGCTGTTATTGTCATCGGCAACCGCCATTATTATCACCCGTGATTCGGCCAGTCATGATCTGGGCGAACAGGTGTTTCAGCAGGTGTTTGGTAACACGCGCATTTTGTGGATTACCGCCGCGATTATGGGCTTGATTGGCATCATTCCCGGTATGCCCAATTTTGCATTTTTATCGATTGCAGTGGCACTCGTCATCGGTGCCAAAATACTCGATAAAAATCAGTCTGATGAGGCACTGCGCAGCCAGGTTGTGCGTGAAGTGGAAAAACCAAAACCGGCCAGC
>JANOOU010000152.1:0-3668 GCA_031421475.1 Gammaproteobacteria bacterium
CCGACAACATCGCGCACGATCTGCGCAGCCCATTGAGCCGCCTGCGTAACCGGTTGGAGGTCACACTGCTGGAACCGCGCGACGGCGAAGAATATCGCCAGGCGTTGTTACACGGCATTGAGGATGCCGATTCACTGATCAAAACCTTCAACGCGCTGCTGAGCATTGCCCAGGCCGAGGCCGGTAATCACCGCAGCGAATGGATGCCGGTGGATCTGAATCAGCTCGTGCGCGATCTGGCTGAACTTTATGAACCGTCAGCGGAAGAGAGCCGGCAGCATATCGAGTTGATCGAGGCCAGCCCCGCACACATCACCGGCAGTCGCGATCTGCTGGCGCAAGCCATCGGCAATCTGCTGGAAAACGCCATCAAACACACGCCTGTAGATGGCACTATTCGTATTGAGCTGGTGAGCTTGGAGGAGGCAATCGAGTTGAAGGTTTCGGATACGGGCCCGGGTATTCCCGAGACCGAGCGGGAGCATGTGCTGGAGCGCTTTGTGCGCCTGCAAAATTCCCGCAACACACCGGGCAATGGCCTGGGGCTCAGCCTGGTACGGGCGGTTGCAATATTGCACCATGCGCAACTGCAACTCGGTGACGCCCAACCGGGTTTGATCGTAAGCCTCCGTTTTCCGCGAACCGACAATAAATACACCACGGGGTCATGACGGGATTATTGAAGCCTGCATGATTTTTTTCCTATCATCCGAGTGGGTTGAATAGTTTCAACTGTCTTTTTCGGATGAAGACTGCCAACCAGCAAAAATACGCCGTCATCTATCCCCGTTGGATCCATTCTTTTTGGCCTTCCATGAATTGGCCAGCTCGGCTTTTGTTGCCCGAAAATTTAAGCAGCGCGATAAACATTGGATTGTTCTCCTAATTTGTCAAGAATGCAGAAAGATGCATCAGGCGCAGATTTTAATGCAGCGACATGGATATGTTTTACGCAGGATAGAAAAAGAACAATGCACCCGCGACAAACTGACTAAAAACAAAAAATCACATTTTTGTTTTTAGTGCTCTGAGAACGCCAGGATGGCGTTATTCAGAGTTGCCCTAACGATTACATTGTGAAACTTCCATCGTGCCCTGCGAGAAAAAATATTGGCGATTGTAGAAGTGGAAAAGCTAACGGTGATCGAAGGCGGAATTCGCCTTCGTTTGGAACATTACGCGATAAGGGTTGTAGCCGGATAAGCCTGCTGGTTCCGCGTTACCATGAATTACAGGCTGTTATCGAAGTAAGCCCATGTCGCGGGCGGCTTTTTCTTCTCTTAGCTGTTTGCTGATCAGCGTTAAGGCTTCGGTATAGGGTACACAACCGTTCTTGCGAATAACGGCCATGCCTTCCTCACTGTGCGCAAAATTTATGAAATTCTTGATCAGCTTGGCCTTGCCATTCAACTCGTTGTAGGCAATATAAAGTGGCCGGTAGAATAAATAATTACCGTTGCGAATGTTCTCGTAATCGGGAGACTGGCCTTCCAGTTTCAGAATTTTTAATGCGCGTTTTTTGGCGCTGCTAATACCGGTGACACCTATTGCCAGGGGATCAGTTTCGAGGGCTTTTTCCAATGGTCCGCTGTCTTCAAAAATATGGGTGGCATTAAAGTCCTGGTAGTAATTGGCAAACAGCAATTTTCTCATGGTGTAACCGACACCGGTTATTTTGCCTTCACGTTCAAATACATGGATTGGCTGGTCTTTGCCGTTGAGTTCTTTCCAGTTTTTTATTTTGCCCAAAAAAATATCGCGTAACTGATTTTTGGTGATATTGGTTATGGGATTATCTGGATGCACAATGGTCACCAGCGCGTCCCAGGCTATGGGTTCAAAGTAGGCCTTGGATTCTTCGGCAACGTGGTCTAACTTATAACGGCAGGTGCCGCCCATATCGGCTTGATTGCTGGCTGCCTGGCGTATGCCTTTGGTAGCGCCGCCGCCGTTAATAACAATGGTATGACCGGTTTTGGCGGTCCAGGCCGTGGCCAGATCATCCATAAAAGCCAGCTTGGTAATACTACAGCCGACCCATTTGAGCTCATCCGCCATAACTGGCAGGCTTGTCAACAAGATACATAAGGACAATAAGTAAGTTTTCACCATAAGGTATTCCCATTGTTAGATTTTTTCATATGGCGTTGAGTAACAAAATCAGCGGAGTGGTGAGCTGTTAGGTATAGCCAAAATCTGCATCCAGCAAAAAAATTCGTATTCGCTATATGTAACAATCTTTTTCGCATGATACTTACTGCAATGCCTATTGAGAGTAACCAGTGCATTCAGAGTTCCATTTTGTTTTAGCACAAAAAATATGTTTTTGTATGAAATAGCGATAACTGTTAGCGGACTGGGGACAGGCGTCAACAATTTAGCATTAATATCAGGTAAACGGCACCGCGTCTGGCTAACAGCTTGTTGAAAAACGTCTGCGCTTGCCCATGCTTTAATAAATAGGGCTGCGTTAAAAATGGCTCAAAAAACCTCATGTACACCGTGTACACTCCGTTTTTTTCGCCATTTTTGCCTGGTCTTGGCTGCGCTCGCTACGTTTTTCAATAAGTTGCTAGTGTACCGTCGTTTTGGTGTGCAACCGGTTTTTGTTACAAAAATTTTAGAATTTCGGTTTCGATGTCAGCTTTGTCGATAACGTTTTTTTGAGTAATGGCTTTACTGAACAGAGCGTTAATAATGGGTGGAATTTTAATGTGTGCGACCTTGGCTATAGTAGCCAGGGCTTCCATATCCTGAATATCGGCCACGCCGGTTAAAGCCGCGGCAATCACGGGTGAAAACTTGGTCCATTCCGCAGTGGAATAGACGATGGTTTTCAGCGGTAACGGGCGGCAGGTTGCATAGGTTTTAAAGCAGGTGGCGGTATGCGGATCCATTAAATAGCCCTGGTCAAAGGCCTGTTTTATATAGGCCATGCCTTCTGCATTGTCGCAATAATCGGCTGCAAAAACCGTCTGTATGGATTTTAGTTCTGTTGGGCTGAGCTGATAATGACGATTTTTGTCCAGTTGCTGGAGCAAATCCCGGGTTCGCGCCGCGCCAAACAGATCAAACAGAATACGTTCGATATTGGATGAAATTAAAATGTCCATGGCCGGCGAGGTAGTGGCTATGACGCTTTGCTTACGTAAATCGTATGCACCGGTGTTGATGAGTTTTGTCAGGATATTATTCAGATTGGATGCAATCAGAATTTTCTCTACCGGTAATCCCATTTTCATGGCGAAATAACCGCCCAGTGCATTGCCAAAGTTGCCGCTGGGTATGTTTAGGTAAACCTTGTCGCCGAGTTCAATGGCCTGTTGCCGCACCAGTTCCAGATAGGAGTGGATGTGGTAGATGATCTGAAAAATAATTCGGCCAAAATTCACCGAGTTGGCGGCTGATAAATGGATATTTTTCTGTTTTAGTTTTTGTTTGAAATGTTCAGAACCTAATAATCGCTTGAGTGCGTTTTGAGCATCATCGAAATCGCCATGTATACCTATCACCTTTAGATTGGCTGCGTCTTCCGTCACCATTTGCAGGCGTTGCACGTCAGAGGTGCCACCATCCGGATACAAGCAGGCAACACGTACATTTTTTTTGTTTTTAAAGGTTTCGAGCGCGGCCGGGCCGGTATCACCACTGGTTGCAACCAGTATCAG
>JANOOU010000153.1:0-8310 GCA_031421475.1 Gammaproteobacteria bacterium
CGGAAATGGCTTCTCCAGACACACCAAATAACAGGTTTCTCATAACAACAGTGGAAGCCCCGCTCATGGGAGTGCACTGTTCAGACTGGAACTATAGGTTTGACCAAGGGAGGTAATGAAGTCAGCCCATGCTATCCATGCTGCATAGCGGCGATTAATATGCGTTATTTGGGATTCAAGCGCAGCGGTTTCATCGTGTAACAAGGTATCCAGACTAATCAGATTTTTGTTATGTTTGGCGACACTTTCCTGTGCTTGTGCCGTGGTTTTATCAATGGTGGCTTTACTGGCGTCGTAGGTATCAACCGCATTCTGGTAGGCAAAATATGCGTGATAAATATCCTGCATAACTTTAGTGCGTGTTTGCGATAAAATTTCCTTGTTTTCTTCTATCTCATAACCTCGCGCCCGACTTTTGGCACGTGTTTGACCCGAATCCATTAACGTCATGAGCAGGTTGAAGCCGACAGACGTAAACTGATGAGTACCTGTGGTATAAAAATCCCCGGCTTCGGTATGTTTTATATCAAACGTAACTTTGGGTAAATTCTCTGCACGTTCCAATGCTAATACCGATGTTGAGATTTTTAAATTCGACATTTGAGTGCGTAATGCAGGGTGTGTGTCCACGGTTGTTTTTAAAAGCTGATCCATTGCAGGCGCGTTGGGGAAAGCAGCCGGAACCGGAATCAGTTCGACAGTCGTATCGGCGCTGATTCCCAGTGCAAAGGCTAACAGAATATGTTGATAAGCATGGAGACGCTGTGCTGCGTTTAGAGCAGCCAGTTTTTCAGCAAGCGATGCTTTAACATTTAATTCTTCAGAATGTGTGGCTAAACCAGCGCGTACTCTTTTTTGTACTGCATCCAGTCGTTGCTGATCCTTGTCATAAGCGTTCTTCAGCAAAACCAACTGATCGGCCGTAGAAAGTGCATTTAAATAGGCTTTGGCAACGTCATTTGCTAATTCAGCAGCCTGGGTGTTGGCGTCAGATTGTGCCTTGTAATAACTTTCCTCGGCCATTAATTCTGCAGGTGCTTTCTGGAAAAAAAATGCACCATTTTGAAATATGGGTGTACTTAACGTAAGAGTGCCAACACCATACTCGCCTTTCAACGACGCTATGGTAGGCGCATCCGGATCTTGCTGTCCGTTCACCGCCGAAAACGAGGTGGGTTTACCGGAACCATGCAGTACAGTCAGCTCGCCCTTCAGTGTGGGCCAGCTTTTACGTTGTTCGGCAAGTAAATATTCCTGCTTGCTCGCCAGCGCCGCACGTGACTGAGAAAAGCCTGAGCTATGTGATAAAACATAAGCAACCGTTTCATCGATTGAAAGGGGTTCCTGGGCAAATGCGAAGGGTGTTATTAAGCTCCCAATGCAAATGATGATTATCTTGCATTGGGGGTTTGATCGATTAATTGCGTCCCGCATACTCGGTTCCAATTCTGACTTTTTGATTATCATTAAGTGAAGACTGGCCAACGACAACCACGCGCTCGCCTTCAGTCAATCCGGATGCGATCGTCACATATCCATCAGCGCGTGCGCTGACTGTAACGCGTCGCAGCTTCGCCTGTTCATTCTCATCCACGATAAAAACATAAGGTGAACCTTCGTTGGATGAGATCAGTGCAACGGCCGGTATGCGGAGTCCTTCACGATGTATCTTGATGGTGGCTACACCGTTCATGCCTGGCATCAACTCGAGTTTTTGGTTGTCCAGTCGAATTAACAGTGAAGCCAGCCGCGATTTTTCATCTACCGTTGGATTAATCAGTACCACTTCGCCACTGAAGAGCCGGTCAGGATAGGCGTAGAATGATACGTCCGCCTTTTGACCTACGTTGGTGTATTTGAGTTTGTCTTCCGATAATTTGACGGTGACATGAATGGGGTTAATTGCGCTCAGTACCAGCAAATCGTTACCTGAGCGCACCACCATGCCTGCATGCAATTCGCCATCCGTTACAACGCCGGATACCGGTGCTATTACAACAGTTGCTTTTTGATCCGCCTCCGCCGCCCACAATTTTACTTCTGCATCGTTAACACGCTTGCTGACTTCAGAATAATCTTTGGTTGCGATCTTTACTTCATCGGAGCTTGCGAGGCCGGTAGTATTAAGTTTTTCTACATCGTCCAGTCGCTTTTTGGCGGACTGTAAATCACGTTGTTCTATGGCAAGTTCGTTGCGGGCAGATGTCAGGGTAACATTTTGTAAGCCACTCTCCAGTCTGAATAAGACATCACCTTGTTTAACGATGCCACCGAGTTTGGCATAGGCTTTGGAAACAGTAGCCGTTATGAGAGTGATGCGAATGGGTACAAGTTGACTGGCGCTGGCGGCGGCTTCTGCACCGATCACTTGTTCCACTGAATCACGTTTAACGATTTGCACGGCAACAGGAGATGGTTTGCCTGCAGACGCTGCAGTGTCTGGATTGGTGCGCACCATATGATCAACGACACGCATCCCTAATATCGCCAAAAGAATAACCCCGATCACTGCCGAGGCTACTATTTTTTTACATCGACCATCACATGTTAAATTCATAATAAATATCTGCCTAATCAACGCTAACTTTCGAAATCCGTGCATGAGCCCAGCGTTGCAGAAAAAATAACAGCAAGCCAAATGTAATTATTTCTGCCGCAATCACTTTGATATTGTACCAGCTTATCAACGTATCAAGCGTCTTGTGCCGAACACCATAGAACAATGAAAAAGGCATCTGTACTCTGTCACTGTGAAAAGGCCAATTAAGAAACACGCCATAACTTTTATGCAGTCCTAATTGTGGGCCGGTAAACAGGTCGATCACAATGTGCGAAGCCAGTGCAATAAAAATCCACGGGAGGATTTGCAGCCTTCGCCCGGAAGGCAGGGCAAAACCCAGTACGATCGTTGTTAAAAAAACGGCCAGAATACTATGGCTGGGCCCGCTGTGAAACTGATGGAAATTATTGGCAAAAATATATCCGGCAATAAAATCAAGATCAGGTAAACACGCCAATATTGCAAAGCCGGTTAACCACCCGTACCCTTTCAGGTTAACCGTTCCTTTTGTACTTCCTTGCGCTAACAGGCAACATGAAATACCGCATAAAGCATGCCCGATAGATGATGACATAAAATATTATTTATCCTGGATCTGTGTGTAACAATCTACGATTGCATCTATCAGCTTGTTTTCGGCAGGCGCCTCCTGTTCTGAAATCCCCCATTTCACCTGAACCGCGAGTCACGCTTTCGAGGCGACGCTCAAGGGCCGAAAAAAGCAAAATTCGTACTGCAATCGAACCGTTTTCCGGGTGACGTTTTGTCACCGTGTGTCGCGTTATTTCCAGAGTCATAAAAACAAACATTTGCGCTTGATGCACAGGGATGTGCGAATGCCGCGAGCGCACGACGCGCAGGAGCGGCGAAGTCTTTATTCTGGTGAAATATCCGCGCTAGGTAAGGATGATGATTCATTACGGAACAGTATTATTGCGCACAGTAAATTCCAGATTGTAGGGATAGTCGATAGCCGTATTACCGGCCCGGTCGCGACACCACATATAAATTAGATAAGTGCCCTGCATGACATCTTGTCCATTACTGTCTTTTCCATCCCAGGTCACCGCAAATGCCTGGTTTGCCTCACGAAATTCTCGATCAACCTTGCGTGCCAAAACGCCGGTCTGATTGTACACATAGATGGTAATCAGTGCTAACTCGGAAGGCGTCCCGGAGATGGTCAACACATCACCCGATGTGTATTCATAAGTATTCAGCGCTGGATTCACAACCTCGGGTTCGGTGGTGTCGATTTCCATTATCAGACACGGAATGGGTTGTAGCCCACAACTGGCCGACTGCCCTACGCCATCCATGATCGTAATGGCTACGTTATAGGTTCCTTCAGGCAACAAGTTACCGGCATCATCTTTGCCATTCCACCTTGTTACATTACTATCCAGCGTGATGCCACTTCCTGTCAGGGTGCGTATGACGGTTTCACCGCTGTCCTTGATCTGAATGGTCCAGTTAACCGGCTTGTTAAACTGGGCGCTGATGCCATCACTATCTTTGAAACCATCCTCATTCGGACTAAAAGCAAAGGCTTCACGACTAAACGACACGATGGCCGGAGCGGCATCCTCGTCTGTTTTATAGAGCACCAGTGATCCATTGGCTGCGGTTGACACCACGCCGTTAACATTCGTACCGGATACGGTGTAGTTATAAAGTCCGTCTGCTACCGGCAGGCTGGTATCGGTTCCATCCCAGGTGATGCCATCCAATGAATTGCCAGAACCACTCTGCTGAAATACCACCGTACTACCATCGGGTGCAAAAACTTTCAGATCCCAGTTAAGTATTTCACTGAACTGCGCTGAAAAGGTGGTTATCTCGGCATCGTTGTCACCATTCGGCGTTAGCGGACAGGGTGAGGCGCTTGCACTTTGAACCGCAGGCAAGCCTTGCTTGCCGCGAGCAACCAAAATTTCAAAGTTGCCCTCATTACCAATTTCCTCCGGTGTGTCGGGTGGGTTTACATAACGATTATCGTCCCATGCAATATAAATATTACTTTCATCATCCACCGCTATGGCTATAAACAGTGAGCCTTGTGCGCTGGGCGAAAAATTAACCGGTGTTGCAAACGTTAAACCTTGGTCGGTGCTCTTGGTGTAGTGAGTCTCATAATTGCCCGTACGGTTATCGGTCCATGCCATGTAGATCGTGCCATCCGGTCCAGTGGCTAACCGGGGGCTTAATTGCAATGATAAATTGGCGTTCGGCACAATGACCGAATCGCTGCTGAAAGTACTCCCGCCATTACTACTCGATGCAAAATGGATACGCGTGTCGTCCTCATTGCGCCATGCAATATAAACTCTTTGAATATTTGAAGGGTCGTCGTGGTAGGTGGTGATGGTCGGGTAAAATAAGGTATTACCCTCAGCCAATAAAATGGGCGGCGTGAATGTAACGCCCGCGTCGGTAGATTTGAAATATTTTATTTGCCTGCCGGTAGCGGTCATGCTGCGTAATAATTCAGACCACACCATATGCAAATTACCGGTGGCATCCACAGTCATTGAAACAGTGTCTGCCGTTGCGTTATCGGGCGGGGTATATTCATGGATTATGGAAAAATTTGCGCCGTTATCCGTTGACCGGGCTACCTTCAATCTGAATTGAAGCCGTTCCAGATCGGTTTCAGACCATGCCATATAAATATTACCGGGCTCGGTGCTGGCACCTGGGGCGACAGCCAAAAACACCCCTGATTCCTGGGATGATGGCGCTGCAATTGTATTGGCAGTGGAAACCCGTACGGAGCTGGAAAAAGTTGCGCCGACATCAGTCGATCTGGCATAGCGTATTTCAGCAGGGCCGTCCGTTAAATCCTGCCAGGCAACATGAATAACCCCGTCGCCGCCTACGCCCAGGCTTGGAACCGAGGCAACACCGGTATGGGATACATTGATAGACGCACCATACGTGCTGCCAAAATCATCAGAGATTTTAAAGTAAATTTCTTTATTCAGATTCTTGTCATCATCCCACGCAACATACACTTTGCCACCGCTGGCAGTTGCAATCGATGGGTGCTCGCTTAAGCCGCCCGCATCCGATAAATTGACCGGATCAATGAAGCGAACGTCGGCAGACAATGCCGTTGCCGCCACGGTTGCCACACCACATGCGGTGTCAGGTACTGGGGGGTAAACAATAGGGGGAATGGTTGCAGGCGGGTGACTACCACCGCAGCCGGTTATAAAAACAGAGAATAATACTAAAATGCCCCATTCGTTTTTCATCGAAACAATATCCTATTTTGAAACCGCGCCAAGATGCAGATAATTACTCGTTGCATCTCGCGAAATAATGCGGGCCGGTACGCCCACCACCGTGCAATTATCGGGAACCGATTTGGCGACCAGTGCGTTGGCCGCCACGACTACATTGTTACCAATATGCACAGGGCCGAGAACTTTGGCGCCGGAGCCGATAAATACGTTATTGCCAATTATCGGTTTGCCTTTATCGCGCCAGTTCGGGCCTATGGAAACACCTTGGTTGACTGTGAAATTATCACCTATAGCCTCGGCATCAATCACCACGCCCGAAAAATTATGAATGATCAGGCCCTTGCCTATTAACAGCCTCGGGTTGATAAATATCTGAGTGGCTGTTGCGATAAACAAACCTGAAAAATAATAAATAAATAATGCCAGTGACTGCATAAATTTATTGTTCAATCTGTAAGCCCAGTTACCGAACCGATAATATACAACGGCAATAGTGCCTAATTGCAATGTTGTTTTGATGAATTTTTCGAAGAAAGTGTCCACCAGAAAATAGTGGTTGCGCTTACGACTCAAGTCAGCGCGCAAGTAATTAAACATAAAGAAGAATCCATTTAGACAAATTTGAGGCTGTTCATTATTTCATTAATCTGCCTGCATAGGCGGGTATACATAGCTTAACTTAAGATCGTGACGCATAGTTGACACTAGCTGCTTCTAGCTGCGCAACCGAAGGTGCCTCATTTTTTGGTGATGGTTTATTCTGAAAGCCGATTTTACGGCGTTCAATAAAATTAATCCGTGTTTCAGTGGTTCGGCGATCGCTGCTGCGTCTTACGCTGGTATGAGGGCGTTGTGTTAATGATCTTCTATCAATGCAGGAATAAATATAGGTGTCTTTTATGAAGTGATTGATCTGTTTGTGCGCATCAGGTGTGAATCCATGCAACATGGCATAATAAATTGCTTCAATTCCCCGGGCCAACGTTTCCCAATCAAAATTTCCTGTAATAGTCTGCTTGGCATGGGCACCCAGAATGGCTCTGATATCATCCTGCGCTAACAAAAAAGAGATTCCACGGCCGAGTGCCTGATGGTCATGGTCTTGCACCAGGTAGCCGTTATGCATGTGGTGCAAGCCTTTGGCGCCACCTCTGAAACTGACCACGGCTTTGCCGGCAGCCATATAGTTCAGCAATTTAACCGGGTGTCCAGGGCATTCAGGGCGGGGTACTACTGTAACATCTGCAACAGCAAGGTAATCAGCCAGTTCATTCAGCGGAACAGAATTCAGGAAAATAGTGCGGTCTGCAATACCTAGATGTTCTGCCATTTTTGTAAATTTGGCACGGCTTGTCAAATTGGTAATATTTCCAACCAGCAGCAGCCTGGCATCAGGATGTGTACTCGAGGCTTCTTTCATTGCTTCAAGTAAATAATCAATACGCTGAAATTCTTCCAGGGCACCGGTGTACATCACAACGGGAACACCGCTCAAGTTGTGCCGTAAGCGAATTTTATCTGCATTGCCCGCGGCAAACATATCCAGATTCACACCGGCTGGAACGACTTTAACTTTGTTTTCGGGCAAGCCCTTGGCTAAAAGAAACTCTTTTAGAGAGTCGGAGACGACAGTAATGTAATCACCCATGCGCGGAACGGTGTTGTCGAGAAGTTTTCCAAGCCAAACCGCAAGCAGTCGGGGTTTTATAAAATTGTAGGTTGGTAATTCGTCAGCCATGCTGTTGACGGCGTTATACAGCATGGGTTTTCGACACAGAATTTTTCCGAACCACCCGATTAAGGCGCCTTCATAGTTATGAGCGTGAATAACATCGATGTTACATTTTCGAATGACCTGAATCATCTTCACAATCATTAGCGGATCGTAAACAAATTTATTTCCGGTGGGTCCTACCTTCACAGCGCCAGGCTTGACAAAGGGCGAGCTGACCCTATGTATCACAACGCCTTTAACCGGGATGTCTTCTTGCGTAGGATAAGTCACTACGTGAACATTATGCCCAAATCTCACCATGGCTTCGGACATTTCCCTGATCGAAGCGGCAGACCCGTGATTGGCTGGGAACGGGCAGGCCGCGACCATTAATATGTTTAATTTTTTAGTTATTGACATGCTTTTTTCTTCATTGAAAATTATTACTGGTCGCTCAAATCTTTGGCAGGAATTAGATGTTCGATGGCGCCACGATATTCTGGTGAACAGTGATTTTCTGCGGCATGATAATTTGTATGCCAGGTAACCGCTCAATTTTTGCATTCAATGGCCCATAGATAGCTTCGAGCCCCTTTTTGATATGAGCAGGCTGGTCGATCCAGGATGATTTTCTTGATTTGACCGGAAACGGTTTGTCGCTACCGAAAAAATTCAGAATTTGATCAATATTTTCACCCAGTAACTCATAACGAATAATAATGGTAGGGTGTTTAGGATTTGAGTTATTGACCCAATTGTTAAATTGCCGTTCAATAAAAAATTCGTCA
>JANOOU010000154.1:0-2675 GCA_031421475.1 Gammaproteobacteria bacterium
TCGCGGGCATGGCCCGCTCCTACAGTGTGGATAAGTGAAGCGCATCCACCATCAGGTATGCGGGGGTGCGTTTTATCCCAAGTTGAATGCGGGCGGCCAGCAAAAAAATAGTTGCGTTTATTGGTGTTGAATTGCGCACTCATAGGTCTTCCCCTTCCGCGCTGTAGGTTGCTACGGGTTGATCGGTTGTAATGGGCTCGCCATTTTCATCGTACTGAATTTCAATGATTTCACCCAGGGTATACCAGTTGAGAACACAGGTGCCTGTCAGGCTGCTGCCCAATCCGTTGTTGGCGTTTTCTTTTGTTGCGTGTTTGAGCGCGCAATCTTTCACGCCGTAAAGGCCTTTGGCCTGCTCGTCCAGATCGGCAAATAAATGATAGAGATCGCCTTCGTGCAGCAGGCTTAATTCCAGGCGCATGGTGCTGACGTAAACCGCTATGCCTGCGATATCGCCAGGCAAGGTGGCAGATGTGCGTTGGTCCAGACTAAATTTAACCGAGGGTATGGCGTGTTGATTACTGGATGTCTGAATGGTTTCAATCCAGCCTATGCGTTGTTCATCTCCAAATACCTGCTGGTTTTTTAAAGCCTGAAAGCGTTTTTGGTATTGTGCCAAAATTAATTTTTGGTCACTGGCGGTATGAAAACGTTGCGTGGCCTGTAGCAACTGATTTTTTGATTGTTGCCATTGATCTGCCGCTTGCAGATTTAAAAATAACAAACTACCCGCGAGTAATAATGCAAACACCAGTGCAGCGATAAATATACGCACTTCACGCTTCAGTTTTTGCCAGTTAATCATGAATTACGCCTTTCATGGTAACGGACAAAATAAACTGGCCAGTGTCGGGTGTTTCTGCTGCGTTGCCAGCGCTGCCGGTTTGTAAACTCAGGCGGCCGCTTGAGCGCGTGTCGACAGGCAGTTTAATCAGTTGTACATTTTTTACCTGTTTGTCTGCACGTAACGATTCCACCAGTTGATTGATTTGATCGACGGCTTCACGAATGTTGTCGGCGGATAAAGGAACACGGCCTTTAATAGTGGCCTGATGTTGTAAGGATGTCTGTAAATGTACCGGGACATCAGCACCAGGGCTGCTGTTTTCATCGGCAATGGCCACGGCATGCCATTCGATATCGGTAATCTGTAATAAGTCAAAATTCCGGTCACTGAGCAGGCCGCTAAATTTCACCATAAAATTTTGAGGTGAAATTATTTTGTTGTGTGCAATACGTTCTGCCAAATCAACACTGATTTTCATAATGCCGGTTTTGGCGAGTATGGGTTCGAGCTGTTGTAACTCGGTTTGATACTGGCTATTGATTCCAACTGTTTTAAGGCCAAAGTCACGCGTTTCAGTTTGCATGCGTAGCGAATCAAAATACAGCCAGGTGGCGAGTAAAATGCTGCTCAGGGTTAAGGTTATGGCTGTAGCAATTAAAGCCTTGCCTATCAGGTAACGGTAGTCGATTGCAAAATCGGCAGGCCCGCCATAATGTCCGCGTGTAACTAAATCATCACTGCAGAGCTGCGCAAAAATACCATTGCCATAGGGGCCAGACGCGCCCTGGGTATTCACTTTTTTTTCTATATCGCGCGTGTGGTGTACGGTGATGTTACGTAAATGTGTGGTCACACAGGTTGCACTCACCGAATCAAAATGTTCATCCGGTGCGATAATGTGAATGCTCAGGGCCTCATCAAATGCGATGCTGCGTTTGTTAGCCAGAAAGCGCGCCGTCTGTTCAATTTGTTCGGCGATAAATTGGCCGTAATCGGCACCGTCCAGATTAATGGTGGTTGAGCGGCTGGATATCAACTTGCTGTTTTTAAAATGCGTTAAACGAATATTGGATGAAACCTGTTGCGATATTAAAAACACATTGCCGGATTTGGCGTTAAGCCGCGGCAGAATTTTTGAACTTAACAGAGGCAAAGACCAGATGCCGCGTATCGGCACATCGGCTTCGGCAATCTGGCTGAGCCAGGGGCGCAGCATGTCGGGATTGGTGAGTGCGGCGATTAAGATACGATCATCTCGACGTCCCCCGGCTTCGCGATCATGAAACTGGTGCCATACATAGTGCCCCGAGCTGCGAAAGAAACGATCGATTTGCCGCTGTACCAATGCTTTGCGGTCACCGCCATAGGCATGGGGTATGGTTTCGATGCGGAAATCTTCTTCAATCACATCGACTAGAACTTTGCTAGGTACGGGGGGTGTTTTTTTCAGGTATAACGCGAATTCCTCGCGCCCGGTTTCGGTGGGGTCAAAATAATAATTACCAGCAAACTTTCCGTCGATCCAGTGGAACACGGTTAATCGGTAGCCGGAATAGTAGAACAGTCGTTTCATATTTTTAAATTGGAAATCATGTCGTAAATAGGCAGTAATACCGATGCCATGATCCACATCATAATGCCGCCCAGAATAACGGTCATGGCCGGGCCTATGGCGGGTTCGATTTTTTCAATAGCCTCCTTCACTTCGCGATTATAAAAATAACTGATGTTGCGTAAAGCGACATCAAGACCGCCGGTGCTTTCGCCGATACGGATCATACGAATAACCAGAGGTGGGAACAAAGAAACGGCTTTAAAACTATCCGAGATGGAACTGCCGTCAGCAATTTTATCGGTCACTTCCTGTATGGCCTGACTGAGTTTGGTG
>JANOOU010000155.1:0-7437 GCA_031421475.1 Gammaproteobacteria bacterium
GCACAGCGTTTAATCAAGCTGGGTGTAGAGGTCAATATGGAAAAAGGGGCTGCCCTGTCTGCACATTTTCCGGATTCGGCCTATGCCGGTGTGAATATTGTCAATACACCACACGATTTGTTTAAAGAGGCCAGCCTGATATTCAAGGTGCAGCCTCCCACGCTAGACGAAATCGACATGATGCCGGAGGGCTGTGTGTTGATCGGTTTTATGGCACCCCATAAAAACGAAGCCATGATTACCCGGCTTTGCCAGAAAAAAATCACCGCGCTGGCGATGGAACTGGTGCCGCGTATTTCCCGCGCACAGTCGATGGATGCGCTGTCATCACAAGCCTCCATTGCCGGTTATAAAGGCGTGTTGATGGCGGCTGACCTGGCCAGTGTGTTTTTTCCCATGCTCACGACAGCAGCCGGTACGATTCGGCCGGCAAGAGTCCTGGTAATCGGTGCGGGTGTCGCCGGTTTGCAGGCGATTGCCACGGCTAAACGCCTGGGCGCCATTGTTGAAGCCTATGACGTGCGCAGTGCGACCAAGGAACAATGCGAATCACTCGGCGCCAAATTTGTGAACACCGGCGTCAAGGCCGAAGGCGAAGGCGGTTATGCACGCGAACTCACCGACGACGAAAAACGCCAGCAACAGGATGTATTGGCGAAACATGTTTCCCTGGCCGATGCGGTGATTACCACCGCATCGATTCCGGGCCGCCCTTCGCCAAAAGTCATTACCCGTGACATGGTGGCCAGAATGAAAAACGGCGCCGTGATTGTGGATCTGGCGTCTGAAGGTGGTGGTAATTGTGAGCTCACCGAGCCCGGCAAAACGGTTGATTTTGAAAGCCGCATCACGATTCATGGACCGCTCAATGTGGCCAGTCAAACGCCGGTGCATGCATCGGAAATGTACGCCAAGAACTTATTTAATTTGATTTCGCCTTTTATTAAAGACGGCAATCTGTTGCTGGACTGGAAAGACGAAGTGCTAGTGAATTGTGTGCTCACTCACAATGGAGATGTGAAGCACGAACGCTACCGTCCTGTGGAGGTTACAAAATGATTGAAGGTATGGCTGCACTCTATATATTTATGTTGGCGGCCTTCACCGGCTACGAAGTCATCAGCCGGGTGCCGGTGATTTTGCATACGCCGTTGATGTCGGGTTCCAACTTTATACACGGCATTGTGCTGGTGGGCGCCATGGTGGCGTTGGGCCATGCGAGTACCCCGCTGGAACAAGTCATCGGCTTTTTTGGGGTGGCGCTGGCGGCGGGTAATGCCGTAGGAGGTTATGTTGCCACGGTGCGCATGCTCGACATGTTCAAGAGTAGCCATAACAAGCAGAAACCCGGAGCAGCCCCATGATGAGTACGCTGGTACAGATAACCTATTTTCTGGTGGCCGTAGTATTCATTCTTGGCTTGAAACGCATGTCCTCGCCGGTAACAGCACGTGGCGGCATTGTATGGGCCGGTATAGCGATGATTGCCGCAACGCTCAATGCCTTTCTTGAGCCGGGCATGTTTGATCACAGCAGTAATGTTGTCCTGATAGTGGTGGCGATTGGTGTCGGTTCAACGGTGGCCTATCTTACGGCCAAGCGCGTGGCCATGACGGATATGCCGCAGATGATCGCCATCTACAACGGTATGGGTGGTGGCGCGGCGGCGGCCATTGCCGGGGTAGAGTTGGTGCGTGTGAGTGGCGGCGGGCATGATCTGAGTACGTTGGCGCAGTCGCTGGCGACTATCGGCGCCTTGATCGGGGCTGTGTCATTTTCCGGTTCGGCGATCGCCTTTGCCAAATTGCAGGGCCTGATCAAAAAAACCCTGCGTTTGCCCAAACACCAGATACTTAATCTGCTGTTGTTTGCTGCCACTGTGCTGGCGGGCATAGCGATTAGCATGAATGATCAGCCATCCGCCATGCTGGTGCTGGCATTCTTCGTGATGGCACTGGTGCTGGGAGTGTCGCTGACGACACCCATTGGAGGCGCCGACATGCCCGTGGTCATTTCCCTGTTCAATGCATTAACCGGTTTGGCAGTAGCCTTTGAAGGTTTTGTGCTCAACAACGCCGCCATGATTATTGCCGGTACCGTGGTGGGCTCATCCGGCACCCTGCTTACGCAGATGATGGCCAAGGCGATGAATCGTCCGATCAGTAACGTGTTATTCAGCAGCTTTGGATCCGACGGCGGTGCCGCTGCTGAAGAAACTGTCGCCGGTTCGATGAAAGAAATTGAAGCCAATGATGCCGCCGTGATGATGGCCTATGCCTCCAAAGTTATTATTATTCCCGGATACGGCATGGCTGTGGCGCAGGCGCAGCATAAGGTGCAGGAACTGACAAAATTGCTGGAAGAGCGCGGCGTGGAAGTGAAATTTGCAATACATCCAGTGGCCGGCCGTATGCCGGGGCACATGAATGTATTGCTGGCGGAAGCCGGAGTGGAGTACGACAAGATTGTCGATCTCGAAGAAGTAAATCCCGAGTTTCCCAACACCGATGTGGCGCTGGTAATCGGTGCCAATGACGTGGTGAATCCGGTGGCGCGCAGCAATCCCGACAGCCCGATTTACGGTATGCCGATACTGGATGCAGACCGTGCGAGAAATTGTATTGTAATCAAACGCGGAAAAGGCTCGGGGTTCTCTGGCATCGAAAATCATTTGTTCTATGCTGATAACACACGCATGCTTTATGGTGATGGCCAAAAAGCAGTAGCCGCATTGATAGCCGGTGTTAAGGCCTTGTCATAACACCTAGCTTAACAGCCGGTAGCCAGACGGTTGGTGGCTGTTAATTCAGATACACGGTTCGATCCCCCGTGCGAGTGATGTTCTGGCCGATTGGCCAGAAGGTATTATACTTCCTTTACTTTTTAGAAATGAGAGCACACCGTGCAACCCAAAAGTGAAGTGTTAGCGCTTTCCAAACAGGGAAAAAAATTGCTCAAGCAGCAACGTTATAACGATGCCGAGAAAATCTTTTTGGAGGCATTGGGTCTGGAGCCTGAAAACAGTTACATCCTGGTTGGATTGGGCGACCTCTATCGCCAAACCAGTAAATTCGGCAAAGCCATCAGTTTTTATTCCCGTTTACTCGAATTCGACGAAAGCAATGTATTTGCCTTGCGCGGCATCGGCGATTGCTATCGCGGCCTGCGCCAGCCCGAAAAAAGTATTGAATTCTGGCAACGTTATTTACAAGTCAATCGTGGTGATGTGCATGTCATGGTACGTTTGGCCGATGCCTACAAAAGCATGGGTAATACCGATGGCGCAGAACAAATTTATCTCGAATCCATCCGCGTACAAGGCGAAGACCGTTACGCATTAATGGGCCTTGGCAATTTGTATTACAAGGATCGCGATGATGACAAGGCTTTACTATATTTTGAAAAATTATTATCACTGGATGAAAATTATGTCGCCGTGCTGACCATGGTGGGCAATATTTACCAGCGGCGCAGTGATTATCCCAATGCCAATCGTTTTTACCAAAAAGCCATAGAGCTGGAACCGGATAATACCTATGCATTGTACGGCCTGGGCAACTGCCAGCGCGGCATGGGTAACATCGATAAAGCCATTGAACTGTGGGGTAAAATTTTATCCAAAGAGCCCTATAACCAGAATATCCTGAGCCGACTGGGTGATGCCTGGTTAAGCAAGGATCTCGACCGCGCCAGACAATATTACGAACGCAGTCTGGATATCGATTTTGATGCGTTTGCATTAATCGGCATGTCGCACATTGCACGTAGCAAGAAAAATTTTTCCGATGCTGAAGCCTGTTGCAATCGTGTGTTGCGTGAAAAGCCCGGTTTTGAACGTGCGCTGGAAGAATTGTCGCTGGTGTTGATTGATAAGGATCGGGCAGCGAAGGGTTGAAGCTTGCAAGATGAATGAGGTGTTGATATGGCAACCGTAAAATAGGGTCATTAGAAGCGATTGAAGATGTTGATGCTATCGCAACGTATATAGCCCGGGATTCTGTATTTTATGCCGGTGCAATTGTTTCTAAAATCCTCACTGCTTCCCGCAGTATTCATGAGCAGCCATTGATTGGCCGAATCGTTCCCTAGAGCGGTGATGAGGATATCAGGGAAAGATTTATTTATAGTTGCAGGCTCGTCTACAAAATTCAGCAAGACAAAATCACAAATGAGGTAACGAGGCGGGTGAAACATAGTTCGCTGGAAAAAAATATACACTTGCAACGCGAAATGCTGACACGTTTGTTAAGTGAGGCCATGCGCAATCTGGCTTTACGTTGTTCGCAAATTATTGATGTGCGTATCTCGCTGGAAACATTGCTTACCAATGCCCTGCCGAAATTTTCGTATTGTAAGCACTTGTATGTACTAAACGCCGAAGGCGTTCAGATTACAGATACCATCACGCAAACTGGCGCGGATCGAGAGCACTTTAACCGCAATCGCAGTGATCGACCTTATATGCAAGGCATTATTGGTACAACAGATTTTAAGCTCTCCGAAGCCTACATCAGCCGCAATAAAAAACGCCCGTCACTCACTGCCATTCAGGTGATACGTAATGCTAATGGCGAGCATATTGGTTATCTCGGTGCCGATTTTGATATGCGCGAATTACCGCATACCGAAAGTGATTATAAAGAGCCCGAGATCTGGCGTCAGATGAAAGGTGATCCGGCGATACGCAGCGGTGTGTTTTTGCAACGTCGTATCGAAAGCATCATGGATACCAAGCTGGATCAGGTGTTGCCGATCATGAATGAATTGATGACCGAGCACGGAATATTTCATGGCAAATTTCATTTTTCCAGCAATCGCGGCACGATCTGGAAAATGGATGATCCATTTGACTACCAGCTTCTTAATATTGAAGAGCTAACCAATCCAGACATTTGCCTGACCTATCCGCGCCGAGCTTATCCCGCGCGCGCTACTGTTCCACCGGAAAAAATAATGCCGGTGTTCGACATGTTTCGTAAATTGCGTTTTGCTGACGACAATGTTTATCTGCGGGCTGGATCACTCAATATTATTAACGGCATGGTGGGTTTGAATTTCTCCTGTGATGGCTCGCATTACATGCCGGTGGGTGAATTTTTGGATAAGAATGCGGAGTTTTGGTTTGGGAAAATTGCTTGATTGTGTTTATTAAAATAACACCGTGCTGGAACGTCTATGTGCGTCACGCTAATACACGCAAATAAAAAATATATTTTGTATTTTCATGTATGTGAGTTTGGTGCTATATAAATGCGGTGATGGGTGGTGACAAATAACATGCGTCCGATTATGTCAATCGGACCTACGTGGGCTAAAACGCACATCCTTGTACGTTTTAGCAGGGCAAAATCACCGCTGCGAGGCAACGATTAAGGGGATAAAATAAAAATCCGCGCAGTTATTTTGATAATCGGGGGCGATTTTTTTAGCTAATCAAGCTATCAAAGTAATTTTTTTACAGAAAAAAAGATTCATCCCAATTGTTATTCAGATAGTTTTTCAATCATATCCAACACGATATGTATATCGGTCCCAATAAGAATCTTATCTCTACTTCGATACTCTATTCCGATAGCAACGACAGGAAAGATGGATAGACTCTCTTTTTCGTCTTCACGATATAGTTCAAATATCGGTGCACCGCTGATCCCCTGTGGTTTGGGGAAATTACGATGCTTGCCTTCGGGATCGAAACCAGCCTTGAGGTTTAGAGGTAGAGCTAAGTGAGTATCGGGGTTTAACCCAAATTTATAATATTCGCTCTCTTCAATGGAACTGCTTCGGTATGGATATGATTTTACTTCTACCGTGCTTGAGCTCACGCGACTCTTTGATTGGGGAAAGCCAATGATGACATACATTTTTCCAGTACGAGGCCTCTGTTTTGCGTATAGCCATGAAATATCAATAGCATGCTTGTTTACACCAGCGAATGGAGGCATGTCGCCATCAATCAATTTAACGACGGCAATGTCGAATGGATCAGAATGACGGGACATTCTGTCGCTCGAACGCAACAGCGGGCCTCGCACTGGGCGCGGTTTGTTCGATGCGGAGTAAAAGAAAATCTTTTTTTCTTTTGCGTCGTCGAGTACGTGTGCTGCAGAAACCAAGAAGTGCCCGCTTGGTGTTCGGACGATAAACCCTGTACCGCATAACCATGGACGATTATTGTCTAGTAAATATAGAGGAATAGAAAATGATAATAATATGTCAGCTGCTTGCGCGCAGATATTGGACAGATTCAATATTTCTTCATTAGAGTTAGGAGTGGATTCCATGGAATATTGATCAATTTCTAAAAATATTCAGGGTAAGATTAGTATTCATCTAAATAAAATCATCCGCTGCTGGGGACTATATATAAAGGAACAGTACATGACGGTTAATAGTAGTTTGACACATAACACATTTTAAAAAATTGTCAACTTCTGGGCTGTCATTATGTTCGACTTTTGTATGCGCCCGGCTGTATGTCTTGCAGATTCCACTCGCCTATCTGATACCGTATCAACCGTAAAGTCGGAAACCCAACCGCCGCTGTCATGCGCCGCACCTGCCGATTTCGTCCTTCTTTAATCGTTAATTCAATCCAACTGGTGGGTATGTTTTTGCGGAAACGAATCGGCGGATCACGCGGCCATAAGTTTTCCGGTTCGTTCATGCGTCGACATTCCGCTGGTTTGGTGACACCGTCGTTGAGTATTATGCCTTTGTTTAATTGCGCAATGGCATCATCGCTAATTTCACCTTCAACTTGTGCCCAGTAGGTTTTGGGCATTTTGTTGGTGGGGTGGGCAATCCGGTTTTGTAATTGGCCATCGTCGGTGAGTAACAACAATCCTTCGGAGTCATGATCCAGGCGTCCCGCCGGGTAAACATTTTTCATCGGAATATATTCAGCCAGTGTGGGATGTTTGTTGTCGGCGCTGAATTGTGACATTACGCCGTAGGGTTTGTTAAAAATAATTAACATCAGGCCGGTGATAAATCCAGCCAGCGTTGGCGGCGTTGTTGGCTGGCGTTGAGTTGGTCGAGTAATGTGTGAAACAAATCTGGGTTGATGCCGTGCCAGCGTATATCGCTTAAGTGATTATCGAACAGGGCGTCGGTGACAATGGTGGTGAGTTTTTTGTTGGTGGGTAATAAATGCTGGTGTTCTTCAACCAAATTTTGAATACGTGCAGAGCCGCGAAATTTCATTTTTGAAATATTTTTAATATTTTTCAATATGGTTTCGATATCAGCATATTTACTTAATAAATTGGATGCCATTTTGTAGCCGACGCCGGGTATGCCGGGAATGTTGTCAACCTTGTCGCCGCTTAATGCCAGCAAGTCCGCAATTTGTTCTGGACGCACGCCCCAGTGTTTTTCAACGCCTTTATTATTGAGGGTGTTGTTGCGTGCAAAATCCCACCAGATGTCATCGTGGTT